>NZ_JBHXEG010000056.1:0-18327 GCF_042724935.1 Kitasatospora sp. NPDC127060 | reverse complement strand
GGCGGTTTGCGGGTCGCGGGTCGGGGGGCGCGTTTTGGCCCCCGGGGGGCGCGGGGTTTGGGGGGGGGGCCTCGTGCCGCCGCGGCACCCGGTCGGCCGCTCAGAGTCGCAGTTCGGGCGGAAAGCCCGTCCAGCGGAGCTCCTCGGGCAGGTGGGTCTGGTCGTTGAGGACCAGGACGGCCGAGGGGCGGCCCGGGGCGAAGCGCAGGACGGTGAGGGCCGCGTTGGCGGCGTTGAGGCCGAGCCAGCGCCAGGCCGGGGCGTCCAGGGCGTGGCGGACCAGCCAGCCGATCAGGAAGGCGTGGGTGACGACCAGTTCGTGCCGCACCTCGGCGCCCGGCACCGGACCGGTGAAGCGGTCGACGGCCCGGCGGGCCAGTTCCGGGCCGGCGGCGCGCTCCTCGGGGGAGGCGCCGGCCAGGAAGCGCAGCAGGAACTCGGCGCTGTCGGAGGGGAGTTCGTCGGCAGCCGGGACGTACGGAACGAAGTCGCCGGCCTCCGCGCAGGCCGACACCGCCGCCCCGTCGAGCCGCTCCCCGACCAGCCGCGCGGTCTCGGCGGCCCGGGGCAGCGGCCCGTGGTGGACGGCCGTGATGGGGCGGGAGGCCAGCCGGCGGCCGAGCAGCGCGGCCTGGCGGCGGCCGGCGGGGGTGAGGCCGCCGCCGTCCGGGCCGTCCTGGGTGGCCTCGCCGTGCCGGGCGAGGTAGAGGTAGCGGGTCGCGGTGGCTGTGGTGGCGGCTGCGGTGGCGGGCACGGGCGGGCTCCGGGGTCGGGAACGGTTCCCCGGAGCGACGCCGGTGGGCCCGCCGGTGGTTCCCCGGGTCAGCCGGTGTGGGCCCGCTCCAGCAGGGCGAGCTCCTCGGCCGTCAGGCGGACGGCGCCCGCCGCGATGTTGTCCTCCAGGTGCGCCACGTCGCCAGTGCCCGGAATGGCGAGGACGTGCGGGCCCCGGTGCAGCGTCCAGGCGAGCCGGACCTGCGCGGTGCTGATGCCGCGGGCCTCGGCCACCGTGCGGACCTCGGCGGGTTCCGTCCCGCCGGCGCCGCCCTCCCGCCCGGCGCCGGCGATCGCGTAGAAGGGGACGAAGGCGATGCCCTGCTCCCCGCAGAGCCGCAGCAGTTCGTCCTGGCCGGCCGGGGCGCCGATGCCGTACGGGTTCTGCACGCAGCTGACCGGGGCGATGGCCTGGGCCTCGGCGAGCTGGTGCGGGTGGATGTTGGACAGACCGAGCCGGCGGATCAGGCCGGCCTGCGCCAACTCGGCGAGCGCGCCGAAGCGTTCGGCGATCGAGTCGGTGCCGAGGATCCGCAGGTTGACCAGGTCGAGGTGGTCGCGGCCGAGCTGGCGCAGGTTCTCCTCGACCTGGGTGCGCAGCGCCTCGGGGGTGCGGGCGTGGTCGCTCCACCGGCCGTCGGTGCCACGGGCGGGGCCCACCTTGGTGGCGATCACCAGGTCGTCGGCGTACGGCGCGAGGGCGCGGTTGACCAGCTCGTTGGCGGAGCTCAGCGGGGAGAAGTAGAAGGCGGCGGTGTCGATGTGGTTGACGCCCAGCTCGACCGCGCGGCGCAGCACCCGCAGGGCCTGGTCGCGATCGCGGGGCACGGCGTGGGGCACCAGCGCCGGTCCGGTCTGGGGCAGGCGCATCGTGCCGAAGCCGATCCGGTGGACGGCGCGGTCGCCGAGCTGCCAGGTGCCGGAGGCAGCGGCGGTCGGGGTGGTGTCGGTGGTCGGGGTGGTGTCGGTGGTCATGCCGGTCATGATCGCCACTGCACTAACCTGATCGCCACTGATTCGGACATGTGTGAATCCACGGGGGCGGGCCTTGGCGGAACTGCGGGTCACGGCGGGCGACCTGGCACGGATGCGGTTCGCGGTCGCACCGATGTGGGAGGTCGGGCCGAGCCTGCGCCTGCTGCGCTCCGGGCTGCCGCACGCCGTTCACGGGCCCTGGGTGGAGCAGGTGCGGCCCCGGCTGGCGACGCTCGGCCCGGCGGTGTCCGGGCTGCTCGCCGAAGTGGTGCCGCCGAGCGGCTACGTGCCCGACTTCGTCAACCCGGCCCCGGCCGGCCCCGCCCCCACCCTCGCCGCTGAACTCGCCGCGATCCGGGCCACCCCCGCCGGGCAGGTCCGGCGCGACCTGGACCGGCTGGCCGCGGACCAGGGTGCCCTCGGCCCCCGGCTGCGGGCCCTGCACGCCGACCCCGGGACCGGGTTGGCGCGGCTCGCCGAGGCCGTCGAGGCGTACTGGGAGCTGGCCCTCGCGCCGTACTGGGCGCGGATCCGCGCGGTGCTCGACGCCGACGTGCTGCACCGGGCCCGGCAGGCCGCCGAACACGGCGCCGAGCGGGTGCTGAACGACCTGCACACGGAACTGCGCTGGACGGACGGCGCCCTGCGACTGAGCCGTCGCTCCCGCCCGCTGCCGCGCGGCACCGCCGGGCCGGGCCTGCTGCTGATCCCGTCCGCCTTCACCGGCCCCGCCCTCTACACCCGGCTCGCCCCGCCGGACCCGCCGCAACTCGCCTACCCGGCCCGGGGGATCGGCGGCCTGTGGACGGCGCCGGCCCCCTCACCCGGCACCCGGGCGCTCGCGGCGGTGCTCGGTCGCTCCCGCGCCCTGCTGCTCGCCGAACTCGCCGCCCCCGCCTCGACCGGCGAACTCGCCCGGCGCACCGGACTGTCCCCCTCGGCCGTCTCCCAGTACCTGACGGCCCTACGGGACGCCCGGCTGGTCAGCGCCCACCGCGCCGGCCGCTGGGTGCTGTACGCCCGGACGGCCACCGCCGAGGCGCTGCTGAACCCGGACGGCTGAAGGCCCCCGCCCCGCTCACGGACCGAAGTCCGGACCGTCGTCCGGACCGTCGTCCGGACCGGCAACCGCCACGGGCCCGGTCCACCCGGCCGCCGCCGTCTGGGAAGCTGCGGGCATGACGTTTCCGATGCTTCGCTGCGCCGTCCTGGACGACTTCCAGGGCGTCGCCACCAGCTCCGCCGACTGGTCCCCGGTGGCCGACCGGGTGGAGGTGACGGCCTTCCGCGAGCACCACGGCTCGGAGGAGGAACTGGCCGCCGCCCTCGCCGGGTTCGACATCGTGGTCACCCTGCGCGAGCGGGTGCCGTTCCCCGCCACGCTGTTCGCCCGACTGCCGCGGCTCAAGCTGCTGATCGCCTCCGGGATGCGCAACTCGGTGATCGACCACGAGGCCGCCGCGGCGCACGGCGTCACGGTCTGCGGCACGGCCAGCTCCGGCACCCCGCCGGTCGAGCTGACCTGGGCGCTGCTGCTCGGCCTGGCCCGCGGCATCGTCCAGGAGAACACCGCGCTGCGCGAGGGCGGGCCCTGGCAGAGCACCGTCGGGGCCGACCTGCACGGACGGACGCTCGGGCTGCTCGGCCTCGGACGGATCGGCGGCGCGGTGGCCCGGGTGGGGCTCGCCTTCGGCATGGACGTGCTCGCCTGGAGCCGCAGCCTGACCGACGAACGGGCGGCCGAGGCGGGGGTGCGCCGGGCCGGGACGAAGGAGCAACTGCTCGGGGAGAGCGACTTCGTGTCGATCCACCTGGCGTCCGACGCGGGCACCCGCGGGCTGATCGGCGCCGCCGAACTCGCCCTGATGAAGCCCGAGGCCTACCTGGTCAACACCTCCCGGGCGGCGATCGTCGACCAGGACGCGCTGCTCGCCGCGCTCACCGGCGGCCGGATCGCGGGCGCCGCCGTGGACGTCTTCGACACCGAGCCGCTGCCCGCCGGCCACCCGCTGCGCAGCGCGCCCCGGCTGCTGGCCACCCCGCACCTGGGATACGTCTCGCAGGACAACTACCGGCGGTACTTCGGCGAGGCGGTGGAGGACATCGCGGCCTTCCTGGCGGGTGAGCCGATCCGCCGTCTGGGCTGACGCCCGCGCCCGGCCGGGCCGCCGGTCGCATACTGACCGCATGACTCGCGGAAACGGATGCGGAGGGCAGGACGGGGACGGTGGCCGGGGCACGGGCCGGCGCGGGGTGCTGCGGGCGGGGGCTGCGGCAGTGCTGCTGGGGGCGGCCGGGTGTTCCAGCGGGGCCAAGCCCGGTGCGGCCGTGGCGAGTTCGGGTTCTTCCCGGAGCCAGGTGCCGACCGCCACGCCCACCGAAACCCCGACGCCGACACCGACCCCCACGCCGCTGCCCAATCCGCCGCTCTGGCAGCCCGGCCCCGGCGAGATCCAGCCCGACGTCAAGCGCCGCGCCGTCGAGCTGGTCGCCGCGCTCGGCGCCTGGCCGCCCGGCGGGCAGGGGGCGGAGGCGGCCCGGGCCCGGGTGGCGGCGCTGGGCCTGCCGCCCGGGCTGGCGGACCAGGCGGGCCGGCTCGCCCCGGCGGCGTCGGAGGCGAGCCTGGAGGTGATCGTCGCCCAGTACGGCGGGATCCTCGCCGACTCGGCGAGCGTGCTGGTGGTCTGCCGGCAGTGGACCAGGCAGCCGGACGGCTCGGTGGCCTCGGGCGGCATCACGGTGGACGTCCGGCTGAGCCGGGCCGAGCCGCGCTGGGCCGTCACCGCGCTGCACCCGGGGGACCCGGGCCCGGGCGCCGGCCCGCCCGCCCCGGCGGTGGCCAGGGTGCTGGCCGAGCCGAGGATCGAGCTGCCGCCCGAGGCGGCGGCCGACCTGCGCAGCGGCACCGTCCACGACACCGTGCTGACGGCGATGCTGCGGCTGGCCGGCCCGTACGCGTTGTCGGTGAGCGTGGTGCGCACCGGCCACCCCCTGGACGTCTTCGGGACGGCCCGGCCCAGCGACCATCCGCTGGGCCGGGCCTTCGACGTGTGGCGGATCGACGGCCGGGCGGTGGTGGACCAGGCCACGCCCCGGCAGCTGATCGAGTCCTTCATGCGGGACGCGGCGGCGGCCGGTTCGTACAACGTGGGCGGGCCGGTGGCGATCGCGGGCGTCGGCAACCGGTTCTTCACCGACGACACCCACCACGACCACGTGCACGTCGGGTTCGACAGCTGATCCGGTAGCCGGTCCGGCAGGACCGGCTACCGGGGCTAGTTGACGCTGACGGCGCTCCACGCGGCGGCGACCGCGTTGTACTCGGTGCTGCCGGCGCCGTAGAGGTCGCGGGCGGCGTTGAGGGAGGCGGCGCGGGCGCCCTTGTAGTTGGTGGTGGAGGTCATGTAGACGGTCAGCGCGCGGTACCAGATCTTGGCGACCTTCTGGTTGCCGATGCCGCTGACGGTGGACTTGTTGCAGGTGGGGCTGTTGTAGGTGACGCCGTTGATGGTCTTGCTGCCGCTGCCCTCGCTGGCGAGGTAGAACCAGTGGTTGCCGACGCCGGAGGAGTTGTGGACGTCGAGCCTGCCGACCGAGCTGCTCCAGCAGTCGGCCGAACTGCCGTCCAGCGAGGGCTTGTCGAAGCGGCGCAGCCACGGCGGGGTGGACTGGTCGCTGAACAGGTAGTCGCCGGTGTCGATCTTGTTGTTGGCGTACCACTCCACCATGGTGCCGAAGATGTCGCTGGTGGACTCGTTGAGGCCGCCGGACTCGCCGCTGTAGCGGAGGTTGGCGGTGGCGCTGGTGACGCCGTGGGTCATCTCGTGGCCCATGGTGTCGAGGTCGACCTGCTCGGGGTCGGTGCTGCCGTTGCCGTCGCCGGTCATCATGCAGAAGCAGCTGTCGGACCACTGGGCGTTGTCCCAGTTGGTGCCGACGTGGACGAAGACGGTCGCGCCCTTGCCGTCGTTCTTGATGCCGTTCCGGCCGTGCACGTTCTTGTAGTAGTCGTACGTCCAGGCGGTGTTGGCGTGGGCGTCGACGGCGGCGGTGGCGCGGTCGGTGGAGAACTTCCTGCCGTCGCCCCACACGTTGGTGGTGCTGGTGAACGGGGTGCCGGAGGTGGCCTTGACCGAGCTGGCGGAGAGGTTGCCGGCGTCCTTGGTGACGTGGCCGCGGACCGGGTCGGTGAGGGTGTAGCCGCCGCTGGTCGGGGTGGTGTCGACGGTGACCTGGCCGGTGTACTCGGAGTTCCCGGTGCCGGCGGCCTGGTGCTCGGCGTCGTAGGACTCGATCTGCTCGCCGGTGGTGGCGTCGGTGACGACCACCTTGCCGGCCGGCTGGCCGTGCTCGCCGGTGCCCTCGACGACGGTGCGCCAGGCCAGGCGAGGGGTGCCGTCGGCGGCCCAGACGACCAGTTCGGGGGTGCTGACGGCGTCCCGCACGCCGGGGGCGGCGGAGAGCGCGTTCGCGGCGCCGGACCGGGCGGGCACCTTGGGGGTGGTGGACTTCACGGCGGCGTCGTGGGCGGCCGCCCGGGAGGTGTCCTTGAGCCTGCCGCGGGCGTCCTGGTGGACGACCAGGTCGCCGCCGACCACCGGGAGGCCCTGGTAGGTGCGGTCGAAGCGGACGTGGGAGGCGCCGTCGGCGTCGAGGACGACGTCCTTGAGGACGAGGTCCTGGCCCGCGCCGTAGCCGAACACCCCGGAGTTGTGGGTGACGTTGGCGCGGGCCTGGGCTACCGCCGCCTCGCGGGCGGCGGGCGCGGCGGAGGCCGTGGTGGCGGGGACGGCCACGGCGGCGAGGGCGGCGACGACGGCTATCGCCCCGGCCGTGCGGACACGACGGGAGGGGGAGGTGGGGCTCAAGTCTGGCTCCAGTGGGGGTAGCTGCAGGGAAAGGGGCTGCAAAGAGCTGCGACCGAGATTGACGGCGATCAGTCAGATTGAGCTAGAGGAAAGGTCATAACTTTGCCAAGTTGTGTCCTTGTCAGGTCAAAAATGATCGGAACTTAACAAGCCGTCCACACTGCCGTCGTGACCGCCGACTACCGCCGACTACCGCGCGTGCGGTGCCTGTCGGCGCTCCGACGCCCTAAGCTCTCGCTCCATGGACGGATGGGTGGGGGCCTGGACCGGCGGGCGGGCGGCGGTGCACCTCGGGAACGTCGCGGACTTCAACGCGCAGTTCTTCGCGCCCGGGATGGACGCCGCGCAGCGCCTGCGGCGGCTGCGCCAGGCGCACCACTACGCCTGCCTGGCCGTCGGGTACAGCCCGGAGCCGGCGGTGCTGGTGCTGCCCGCCGAGGTCGACCGGGAGTGGACCGACTGGCTGGCCCGGGAGTTGAGGTGGGGGCCGGTCGAGGTACACAGCGGAGTGGCGTCCGACCGGACGCTCGCCGAAGCGCTCGCCGTGCGACCGGCGCTGGCCGCGTCGATCGCGGACTCCGGCCGTCCGGTGGTCAGTTGGGGCCGCACGGCGGCCCAGGGCGAGGGGCCCGGGCTGGCCGCCGTCCATCGCTACGAGTCCAAGGCCGCCGCGCACGGGCTGTTCGCGGAGCTCGCGCCCGCACACCCCGGGGTCGTGCTGCCGCAGCAGGAGCGCCCGGGCGGTCGCCGCCGGGCCGCCCGCAGGCTGACCGTCCGCGCCGCCCGCGGCCTGACCACCGTACTGAAGAGCCCACACGGCGTCGGCGGCTACGGCACCGTCGTGGTCGAGCCCGCCGAACTGTTCGCCGCCGGCGGCGGGGGCGCCCTGCTGCGCCACCTGGTGCGCTCCGAAATCCTGCCGCCGGATGGCGAGTTGCTGTTGGAGGAGTACGTGGACCCGGGCCCGGCCGCCCGGCTTCGCGACCTCACCTACGACGCCGTCATCGGCCCGGACGGTACCGTGCACCCGGTCGGGGCGGGCGTGATGGAGGTGGCCGGAACCCGCTACCAGGGCGTCACCGTCGGCCCCGGCACGGTGCCGCACGCCGCCGCGGAGACGGCCCGCGGCTTCGCCCTCGCGGTGGGGGAGCGGCTGGCCGCCGACGGCTACCGCGGCTGGTACGACGTCGACTTCGTCACCGACCGCCGGCGCCGGCTCGCCCCCACCGAGATCAACCTGCGGCTCACCGGCCCCGCCATCGCCTTCATGCTGCGCGAGCGTCTCGACCAGGTGCGCGGCCCGGGCCACCTGGTCCGCACCATGGACGCGATGCCGCTCGGCGCCCGGCTCGCCCCCGAGGTGCTGCACGACCACCTGGAGCGACTGCGCCCGCGCTGCGCCCGGCTCGACGTCACCCTGCTGCCGCTGATCCCGACCGCCTGCCACGACCCCGAGCCCGTCGTCGGCCTGGCCCTGGCCGGGTCGGACGGCGAGGCGCTGGACGCCGCGCAGGCACTGGTCGAGGCGGCCAACCACGCGCTGACCGGGATGTTCGAGGCGCTGGGCTGAGCCGGGCTGGGTTGGGTTGGGTTGGGTTGGGCCGAGCCGAGCCGAGCCGAGTCGAGCCGAGTCGAGCCGAGTCGAGCCGAGTCGAGCCGAGTCGAGCTGTGTTGGGCTGTGTCGGGCTGAGCCCTACCGCTTCGTCTTCGGTTTCGGCTTGCTCAGCAGGAAGGTCACGACGATCACCGCGGCCAGCATCAGCGGAATGTTGAACACGTAGACCATCGTCGTCTCGCGCGGCCAGTCGGTGGCCGCGGTCAGCCGGTAGAGGTTGTCCTGCAGCCACCAGTTGGCGAGCAGCCAGGACACCGAAAGGTGGGTGAGCAGCGACAGCCGGAGCGAGCGGCCCTGGCGCAGCACCGAGGGGAGGCCGAGGAGCAGGAAGGCCAGCCCGCCGCCGAACGCGGCGCACTCGCAGAAGTAGAGGAGCCCGAACCAGAAGTGGTACGTGCCGGGCACTCCCGAGAGGTCCGTGGAGCCGGGGAAGAAGTCGTCGGTGAGGGCCCGGCTGAGGACGGTGGCGACCACCGTGATGAACAGCGCCAGGCAGCCCGTCGCCTCCGTGCCGTTCGCCCCGCCCCCGGCCTTGCCGCCGCCCTTCCGGCTGCCGCCCGACTTGGCCGAGCGAGGCGCGGTGTGCGCGGGCGGGGCCGGCAGCGGCAGCGCGGCGCGGTCCAGCTTTCCGGCGCGGGTGCGCGGCAGCTCCGGGACGCAGATCACGGCGGCGGGTGCGGAGTAGCCCTTGAGCTCCGCCAGCAGGTACTGGGTGAGCGACCAGCCGTCCGCCCCCTCCGGAGCCCCCTCCGAAGCGCCCTCCGGCGCCCGCTGCGCGGGCACCGCGTAGCCGACCAGCAGCCGCCGCCCCGGTGCGGGCTGCACCTCGACCACGGCGGCCTCCCGAACCGCCGGGTGGGCGCGCAGCGCGCCCTCGGCGCGGGCCGCGGCCTTGACCCGGGTGGTGACCGTGGTCGCCCGGTCCCCGTTCAGCGGGCCGACCACGGTCGCGGCCCGGCCGACGAACTCCAGTACGCCGTCCGCCCGCAGCAGCCCGAGGTCGCCGGTGAGCAGCACCCGCCCGTCCGGGTCGTAGTTCGCCCGGACGAAGCGGCGGGCGGTGTCCGCGGGCCGGTCGAGGTAGCCACGGGTCAGGCCGGAGCCCGCGATCGCGATCTCGCCGACCCGCCCGGGCGCCACCGGGGCGGCGTTCGGGCCCAGTACGTACACCCGGGTGCCGGGGAAGGGCCGGCCGACCAGCGAGACCCGCTCCGCGCCCTCGGCGGCGGCCGCGCCGCGCACCTCGAACCAGGTGCTGTCCACGGTGGCCTCGGCCAGGCCGTAGACGTTCAGCACCCGGGTGTCCCCGCCGAGCAGCCGTTGCAGGTCCAACTGCTCGTCCAGGTACCACTTCTCGGCGCCGACGGTGAGCAGTCGCACCCCCGGCATCGCGGCGCCGCTCGCGGTCAGCAGGGCGGTGAGGCGGCGCGCGGTGCGGACGTTCAGCTCCAGGACGGTGATCCGCTCCTCCGCGACCAGCGCGGGCAGGGCGGCGAGGTCGGCGGTGCGGTCCAGGGTGAGGTTGAACGGGGTGACCACCAGCGTGGCGCCGGTGCCCAGCGCCCGGACCCAGTCGGCGGTGAAGACGTCGAACTCCAGGCTCGCCGTCTGCAGGATCCGGTCCTCGGCCGTCAGCCCGTACACCTCGCGCCAACCCGCGTACGCGGCCAGCAGGTTGCGGTGCTCGACCATCGCGCCGATGGGCAGGCCGGTGGAGCCGGAGGTGTAGAAGACGCAGGCGAGGTCGCCGGGGGTGACCTCGGGCCGCTCGAACTCCGCCTCCGGCAGGGGCAGTTCGTCGAGGCAGAGCAGCCGGGCCCGGCCCGCGTCCGCCAGCCGCACCCGGTGGCGCTCCTCGGTGACCACCAGGTCGGGCGCGGCGTCGGCCAGCACGTGCCGCAGGAGTGCGTCCGGCGCGGTCGGCTCCAGCGGCACGAACGCGGCGCCGGCCTTGAGCACCGCCAGCAGCGCCACGTACACCTCGGTGCCCCGGCCCAGCGCGACCGCCGCCCGGCCGCCGGGCGCCAGCCCGTGCCCGGCCAGTGCGGCGGCCAGCCGGTCCGCCCGGGCGTCCAGTTCGCCGTACGTCAGCTCGGCCTCGCCGCAGCGCACCGCCACCGCCTGCGGTGCCCGGCGGGCCTGCCGCTCGACCAGCCCGTGCAGGCTGTCGGGTCGTTCCTCGTCCGCGACCATCACGTTTCCCCCTCGTTCCCCACCGAAGGGCACCATGTTCCTCCCAACTCCCTTCGCACAACAGGGTTCCGGCCGGTCCACTCTGCGGACGGCCGGACTCCGCTCCGGTCGACGGTTGTACGGTGCACACGGACGGTCGGCGCCGGGCCGGTCGGGTGCGGCGCCCCGCCCCCTGACCGGCACCGTGAACGGAGACCCGCCCCATGGACCCGTCCTTCGACGGCCCGCTGCTGCGCACCCAGGACGTGGACGTCGTGCGCGACGGCCGGCACCTGCTGCGCGGGATCACCCTGGAGATCCAGCCCGGCGAGCACTGGGCGCTGCTCGGACCCAACGGCGCGGGCAAGTCCACCCTGCTCGCCCTGCTCGGCGCGGTCTCCCACCCGACCCGGGGCACCGTGGACGTGCTCGGCCGCCGACTGGGCCGGGTCGACATCCGGGAGTTGCGCGCCCACCTGGGGCACGTCAACCCGCGCCACCCGCTGCGCTCGCCGCTGAGTGTGCGCGAGGTGGTGCTCACCGGGTTCACCAACACGATCGAGCCGGAGTGGCACCGCAAGCCCGCCCCCGAGGCGGTGGAGCGGGCCGAGCAGCTGATCGAGACGCTCGGCATGGCCGCGATGGCCGACGCCCCGTGGACCACGCTGTCCCAGGGCGAGCGCGGCCGGGCGCTGATCGCCCGCGCACTGATGCCCAGCCCCCGCCTGCTGCTGCTCGACGAGCCCGCCACCGGGCTCGACCTCACCGCCCGTGAGCTGCTGCTGGACAGCCTGGACCTGCTGCGCCACCAGCACCCGGAGCTGGCGAGCGTGCTGGTCACCCACCACCTGGAGGAGCTGCCGGAGAGCACCACCCACGCCCTGCTGCTGCGCGAGGGCGAGTGCCTGGCGGCCGGGCCGGTGGACGAGGTGATGACCACCGAGCTGATCAGCGACACCTTCGGCCACCCGATCCGGATCAGCCGCCAGGAGGGCCGCTGGACGGCCCGTGCGGCGACCCGTCGGGTGCCGGGGGAGCGGCGGCCGGGGAGGTGACGGTCCGGGCGGGGAGATCACGGTTCGGGCAGGGCAGGGGGCCGGGTATCGACGGTAAAGACTTCTTACGTAAGGTATGCCTTAGCTAAACAGGAGGCACCGGCCCGGCCGGCGCTTTACCCGGCCTTGGCACCCCCATGCCCTTTTCCGTTGGAGCCCCCATGCCCGCCCGTCGTCGTTCCACCGCAGCCGCGCTGCTCAGCCTCGCCGTGGCGACCGCCGCCCTGGCCGGCTGCGCGTCGAAGAAGGACGACAGGGCGGGCGGCTCGGACGCGGTGAAGATCAACGCCACCGATACCGCCTGCGAGGTCTCCACGACCAGCTTCCCGGCCGGTCACGTGGTGCTGGACATCAGCAACAAGGGCTCCAAGACCACCGAGGTCTACGTCTACGCCGCCGGCGACAAGATCGTCACCGAGCGGGAGAACATCGGCCCCGGCACCAAGGCCAGCATCAACGCCGAGATCAAGGCCGGCTCGTACGAGATCGCCTGCAAGCCCGGCATGGTCGGCGACGGCATCCGCCAGAAGATCACGGTCACCGGCGAGGGCGGCCGCACCGCCGCCCCGGCCGACCCGCGCCTGGCCGCCGCCGTGGATTCCTACCGCACGTACGCCCAGGAGCAGGCCGACCTCACCGTTCCGGCCGTCGAGGCCTTCGCCGCCGCGATCAAGGCCGGCGACGTCGAGAAGGCCAAGTCGCTGTACGCGCCCTCGCGCACCGGCTGGGAGCGCACCGAGCCGGTCGCCGAGAGCTTCGGGGACGTCGACCCCAAGACCGACACCCGCGAGGACAAGCTGGAGCAGGGCCAGGCCTGGACCGGCTGGCACCGCCTGGAGAAGGCGCTCTGGGCCGACGCGAAGATCGGCGACCAGGAGAAGACCCTCGCCGACCAGCTGGTCGCCGACCTCAAGGACTGGCAGAAGAAGATCCCCGCGGCGGAGATCACCGCGACCAGCATGGCCAACGGCGCCAAGGAACTGCTGGACGAGGTCGCCACCAACAAGATCACCGGCGAGGAGGACCGCTACAGCCACACCGACCTGGCGGACTTCCAGGCCAACGTCGAGGGCGCCCAGAAGGCCTACGAGCTGCTGAAGCCGGTCGCCGCCGAGAAGGACCCGGAGCTGGCCAAGACCCTGGACTCCGAGTTCGCCGCCATCACCACCCTGCTCGCCAAGTACAAGCAGGCCGACGGCACCTTCACGCCGTACGACAAGGTCACCGAGGCCGAGCGCAAGACCTTCTCCGACGCGGTCAACTCGCTGGGCGAGCCGCTGTCGAGGCTGGCCGCCGCCGTGGTCGTCAAGTAGCCGTTCGGCACCGGCAGTTCCAGCAGTTGCAGTAGTTCAGTGAGAGTGAGAAGGGCCCGCCCGCCGATGGACGCCGAGAACGAGCAGCAGAACGGCACCCCGGCCGCTGCCGCCCCCGCCACCACCAACCCGGGCGCGGTCAGCCGCCGCGCCGTCATCGGCTGGGCCGGTGCGGGCGTCGCACTCGGCGCCGCCGCGGTCGGCTCGGTGGCCGCAGCCGTCCGGCAGGACGACGACCCGGCCCCGGCGGCGAGCGCGACGGCCGCCCGGGAGGTGCCCTTCTACGGGGAGCACCAGTCCGGGATCGCCACCCCGGTCCAGGACCGGCTGCACTTCGCGGCCTTCGACGTCTCCGAGAAGGCCACCCGGGAGTCCCTGGTCAAGCTGCTCAAGGAGTGGACCAAGGCGGCCGCCGCGATGACCGGCGGCCGCGAGGTCGGCACCGGCGCCGTTCCCGGCTCGCCGGAGGCCCCGCCGGACGACACCGGCGAGGCGCTCGGCCTGCCCGCCTCCCGGCTCACCCTCACCATCGGCTTCGGTCCCAGCCTGTTCGAGAAGGACGGCGTCGACCGCTTCGGCATCAAAGCCCAGCGCCCGGACGCCCTGGTCGAACTGCCCCCCTTCAAGGGCGACAAGCTCGACCCGCTGCGCAGCGGCGGCGACCTCTGCGTCCAGGCCTGCGCCGACGACCCGCAGGTCGCCGTGCACGCGATCCGCAACCTGGCCCGGATCGGCATGGGCACCGTCAACATCCGCTGGTCCCAGCTCGGCTTCGGCAAGACCTCCTCGACCACCCCGGACGAGCAGACCCCGCGCAACCTGATGGGTTTCAAGGACGGCACCCACAACATCGCGGGCACCGACGCCACCAACCTGGCCCAGCACGTCTGGGCCGCCCCCGGCGACGGCCCGGAGTGGATGACCGGCGGCTCCTACCTGGTCGCCCGCCGCATCCGGATGCACATCGAGACCTGGGACCGCGCCTCGCTCAAGGACCAGGAGGACACCTTCGGCCGCACCAAGGGCGAGGGCGCCCCGTACGGCCGCGCCAAGGAGCACGACGCCCCCGACCTCAAGGCGATGCCCGCGACCTCGCACGTCGCGCTGGCCCACCCGGACGCCAACGGCGGCCTGATGATCCTGCGCCGCGGCTTCTCGTTCACCGACGGCACCGACGGCCTCGGCCGTCTGGACGCCGGGCTGTTCTTCCTCGCCTACCAGCGCGACACCCGCAAGGCCTTCGTGCCGCTGCAGCAGCGCCTCGCGGCCTCCGACAAGCTCAACGAGTACATCCAGCACGTCGGCTCCGCCCACTTCGCCTGTCCGGCGGGCGTGCGCAAGCCGGGGGAGTGGTGGGGCCAATCGCTCTTCGGCTGATCCCCCGCCCCGTTCGAACCCCGAGGAGAGTGCCGTGTTCGGCAACTACCTGATCGGCCTGCGCGAAGGCCTCGAAGCCAGCCTGGTCGTCTGCATCCTGATCGCCTACCTGGTCAAGACCGACCGCCGGGACAAGCTGTCGCCGGTGTGGCTGGGCGTCAGCGCGGCCGTGGTGCTCTCCATGGTCTTCGGCGCGGTGCTGCAGTTCGGTTCCTCCCAGCTCACCTTCGAGGCCCAGGAGGCGCTCGGTGGCTCGCTGTCGATCATCTCGGTCGGGCTGGTGACCTGGATGGTGTTCTGGATGCGCCGCACCGCCCGGCACCTGAAGACCGAACTGCACGGCAAGCTGGACGCGGCGATCGCGATGGGCACCACGGCCCTGGTGGTCACCTCCTTCCTGGCGGTCGGCCGCGAGGGCCTGGAGACCGCGCTGTTCATCTGGTCGGCGGTGCAGGCCACGGACGACGGCTGGAACCCGCTGGTCGGCGCCGCCCTCGGCCTGCTCACCTCGGTGGTGCTCGGCTGGCTGTTCTACCGCGGCGCGCTGAAGATCAACCTGGCGAAGTTCTTCACCTGGACGGGCGCGATGCTGGTCGTGGTCGCGGCCGGCGTGCTCGCCTACGGTGTGCACGACCTCCAGGAGGCCGGCTGGCTGCCCGGCCTGCACAGCGTGGCCTTCGACATCTCCAGCACCATCCCCAAGGACAGCTGGTACGGCACCCTGCTGAAGGGCGTGTTCAACTTCCAGCCGGACCCGACGGTGCTGCAGCTGGTGATCTGGCTGGTCTACCTGCTGCCCACGCTGGCCGTGTTCTTCAACCTGTTCGGCAACTCCGGGAACAAGGCCGGCGCGAAGCCCGTCACCGCCGAGCCGGCCGCCTGACCCGGCAGTTCACCGCACGCCTGCGCAACGCAGTCGCACCGCCCCCGCCCCGCCCGGCCACCCCCCCGCCGGGCGGGGCGGTGTCGTTCCGGAGGCCCTAGAACACGTGGGCCTTGGCCAGGAAGAAGCACACCAGCAGCAGCGCGATCCCGGCCGCCACCCACGGGCCGGCCGCGAGCCGCTGGTGGAATCCGGACGCGCCGTGGGTGCTCCACAGGTGCGACTCGGCGGTGTCGCGGGCACCCCAGGACACCCGCCGCTGGTAGTCGCAGCTGTCGCACTCCACATAGCGTTCGTCGTTCCCGCGCGTGACGATCTTCGCCGTGTGCGTGTACCCGCTCGAGTCCGTCCCGGTGATCCAGCTCGAAATCACGACCCACCCCCCGTGGTGTGACGTTGTGTCAGGTTCCACCGATCCTTGCACGCACCACCGACAAGCCGCCACCGATCGGCACCGATCGCCCTGGGTCACCCCGGATCGCCCTGGATCGGCACCGGTCCCCGGCACGGGAGGAACGACGGAGCCCCGGACGGTCAGGCCGTCCGGGGCTCCAGGGGTGACGCGGGCCGGGAGGGCTACTCGCTCTTGATCGCGCCCAGGATGTCCAGCTTCGCCGCCTTGTGGGCCGGCCAGAGCGCGGCCAGCAGGCCGATCACGGCGGCCGCGAGCAGGAAGCAGGCGATCTGCACCGGCGGCACCACGGTGCTGATGCCCTTGAGGTCGTCCGCCAGCGTCCGGATCGCCGCCCAGGCGGTCAGGATGCCCAGGCCGATCCCGACCAGCCCGCCGAACAGCGCGATCAGCAGCGACTCCAGCCGGACCATCCGGCGGATGCCGAGCCGGTCCAGGCCGATCGCCCGCAGCATGCCGATCTCCCGGCGGCGCTCGAACACCGACATCGCCATGGTGTTGACCACACCGAGCACCGCGATCACCACGGACATGCCGAGCAGCCCGTACATCATGTTCAGCAGGCCGGTGACGGCCTTGCGGCTCTCCGCCTTGATGTCCTTGTCGCCCTTGACCGCGATCAGCGGGTTGCCGCCGGTGGCGTCGCGCAGCGCCTGCTTGAGCTGCTCGGTCGCGCCGTGCTCGCCCTTGACCAGGACCTTGTCCGGGCCGGAGCCGGGCTGGGCGTGCGGGGCGACCACGGCATCCGGGGCGATCACGGGGGCCAGCGCGGTGTTGGCCTCCAGGACGCCGCCGACGGTGAGCGACCCCTTGGTGCCGTCCGGGTAGGTGACGGCGAGGGTGTCGCCGAGCCGGTAGCCGGCGCGCTCGCTGCGGCTGGAACTGACCAGCAGCTTGCCCTGCTTGAGCGCGTCCGCCGAGCCTTCCTTGATCTTGACGGTGGCCAACCGGTCGATGGTCGCCGCGTCCACCGCGGTCAGGTACTCGTCGTCCTCGCCCTGGCCGACGGTGACCCGGAGGCCGCGTTCGACGCTCATCGCGCTGACCCCGGGCGTCTTGGCGATCTGGGTGGCGACCTCATTGGACAGCATCGTGCCGTTCTGCATGGCGACGGTGTAGTCGGCCTTGAGGTCGCTGTCGGTGGAGTCGTCCACGGCCTTGTTCACCGAGGCGCCGATCACGGTCAGCGAGGTGATCAGGGTGACGCCGATGGTCAGCGCCGAGGCCGTGGCGGCGGTACGGCGGGGATTGCGCACCGCGTTCTCCTGGGCGAGCTTGCCCGGGGTGCCGTACACGGCGCGCAGCAGCGGGGCGAGCAGCGCGATCAGCGGCCGGGACAGCAGCGGGGTCAGCACGAACACGCCGAGCAGCAGGGCGCCCGCGCCGAGGCCGACCAGCTTGACCTCCTTGCCGCTGATACCGGCGGCCAGTCCGCCCAGTCCGGCGACCGAGAACAGCAGGCCGACGGTGTTGCGGACCACCAGGCTCTTCTGGGTGGCGGGCTGCTCGACGGCGCTCATCGCCGCCACCGGGGCGATCCGGGAGGCCCGGCGGGCGGGCAGCCAGGCGGCCACCAGGGTCACCAGCACGCCGACCGCGAGCGCGATCAGGACGGTGCTGGGGGCGATCACCAGGGGGCCGTCGGGCAGGTTGAGGTCCATCGGGCCGTTGAGCAGCGCCCTGAGCCCGACGGCGATCCCGATGCCGGTCAGCAGGCCGCCGACCGAGGCGGTCAGGCCGACCAGCGCGGCCTCGATCTTCACCGAGCGGGTGATCTGCCGACGGGTGGCGCCGACGGCGCGCAGCAGGGCCAGCTCCTTGGTGCGCTGGGCGACCAGCATGGAGAAGGTGTTGGCGATGATGAAGATGCCGACGAACAGGGCGATGGCGGCGAAGCTCAGCAGGAAGGTGTTCAGGATCTTGCTGCCCTGGGCGATCATCCGGTCCTGCGCGGCGGCCAGCTCGCGGCCGGTCCGGGCCTCGATGGCGTCACCCTGGGGCAGGGCCTGCTTGACGGCGGTGAGCAGCGCGGCGTCGTCGGTGCCGGGCTTGGCCTTGACGTCCAGCGACGCGTAGCGGCCGGGGCTGAGGTAGAGGTCCTGGGCCGTGGCACCGTCGAAGGCGGCCAGCGAGCCCCCGGCCATCACCCGCGGGTCGTTGGTGTGGAGGGTGCCGGTGAGCTTGAGCTCCATCACCGGGCCGTTGACCGCGACCCGGACGGTGTCGCCGACCTTGAAGCCGCCCTTCTCGGCGGTCCTGGTGTCCAGCGCGATCTCGGTGGCGTCCTTGGGGCCGCGGCCCTGGACCAGCGGGTAGCGCGGGTCGGTGCCGTCGGCGCCCGGCACGTAGTTCGTGCCGGTGGTGGAGAAGCCGTTGCCGATCAGCGCGCCCTTCTTGTCGGCGATGCCGGCGAAGCCGCTGACGACCCCGCGGGCGTCGGCGACGCCCGGGAGGGCGGCGATCTTCTGACGGGCGTCCTCGGTGAGGGCCGGGGCGCCGGCGGCGTGGCTGGCGCCGTGGTCGTAGCCGCGGCCGACGGCCGAGTCGTCGCTGACCGTGACGGCGATGTCGGCGTAGCTCTTGGAGTTCTGGGTCCGGAGGGCCTGGCCCACGGTGTCGGAGAAGACGAGGGTGCCGGCCACGAAGGCGGTGCCGAGCAGGACGGCGAGCATCGTCATCAGCAGTCGGCCCTTGTGGGCCAGTACGTTGCGCAGTGCGGTGCGGAACATGGGGGAGCGTCAGTCCTGGGGGTACTCGGGGATCGGTGGGCTCGGACGTGTGAACGGGCTCAGCTGGTGCGGCCCTTGGCGTCGAAGCGGCGCATGCGGTCCAGGACGGTGTCGGCGGTGGGGTGGTGGAGTTCGTCGACGATGCGGCCGTCGG
>NZ_JBHXEG010000055.1:0-62114 GCF_042724935.1 Kitasatospora sp. NPDC127060 | reverse complement strand
CCCCGCCTGGTGACCAGGGGTGCCGGGCTCCGGCGCGTCCGCGGGCGCGTCCTCAGCCGGGCAGGACGCCGGACAGCCCGCCGACCACCGGGAGGTCCTTGACGCCGCCGCCCGCGCTCAGCGGCCCGGTCAGCGTCCCGGTGCCCACCGGGGCCAGGCCCTGGTCCGGCTGGACGGTCGCGCCGTTGTTGAGCACGTCGGCCGAGGAGTTGGCCCACGGGTCCAGGCGCAGGCTCTTGATCGGCGCGATGCCGTAGCCGAGGCCGGAGGTCGTCCCGTTCAGCGCCTGCCCGACGTCGGTCTTGGCCAGCGTGGCCGGTCCGGCCACGGGCTCCGGGCCCGAGCCGGTGGTGGCGGCCTGCGCCGGACCGGCACCGAGCAGCACCACGGCGCCCACGGCGGCGGCCAGCCCGGCCCCGCCCTTCTTCGAAACCATGCGGATCACCCTTCGGTGGAGTGGGGCGCGGCCCGACGGAACCCGGGGGCCGGCCCTGGGGTCCCGGACGTCCCGCCCGGGGATGCCGAACTGCCCCCCGGCCGGCTGGTCGGGGGGCAGTACGGCCGAAACGCGTGCCGATCGGGGATCAGCAGTCGTCCGCGGGCTGCGGGTGCACGTCCACGTTGGCGCAGCTGTTGCCGAAGGCCGGGTTCAGCGCACCGATCACGTCGATGGAGTTGCCGCACAGGTTGATCGGGATGTGCACCGGGATCTGGATCTGGTTGCCGGAGGCGACACCGGGGGAGCCGGCGGCGACGCCCTCGGCGCCGGAGCTGGCGGCGGCGGAGCCGGCCGCGCCCAGGATCAGGCCGGCGGCGGCGGCGGAGAGGACGGCGGCCTTCTTCACGTTCTGCATGGGGGTTGATCTCCTCGATCACACACGGGTGGAGCGTGCCGCGCCCCGGCGCTGCAGGGCGCGGCACGGGCTCGGTGAATCAGCTGTCGCCGGGTCGGCGACCGCGGTTCAGCCGGCGTTGAGGCAGGAGTTGCCGAACGCCGGGTTCAGGATGCTGATGAGGCCGATGCTGTTGCCGCAGACGTTGACCGGGACGTGCACCGGGATCTGGATCTGGTTGCCGGAGAGCACGCCGGGGGAGCCGGCGGCCACGCCCTGGGCGCCCGAGCTGGCGAACGCGCCGCCGGCGGCACCGAGCACCAGGCCGGTGGCGGCCAGGGAGAGGGCAGCGGCCTTCTTGAGGTTGCGCATGGTTCTTCCTCCGATTTCTGCCCGACGGAAGGTGAGTGTCGGGAAACGGGCGAGCAGGAATACTCACCCGAAGGCTTCTTGGATTGCCGTGATTGTCACTCCGGCGGCGCACACCGGCGTGTTCCGCCCATGGCTCGGGCGTCGACGCAGCCGCCGCGTTTCTTCCAGCGCCCCGCGAACACTTCCCGCACGGCCGGGAACGGTTCGACGGAGGTGCGACCAGGAATTCCCGGTCAGGCGTTCAGGCGGTGTCGCCGAACGCCGGGTTCTGGGGGGCCCGCCATGTCGACCGACTTGCCGGGGGCCTCGGTGCCGTCGAGGCCGTGGGCGAGCTGCGCATGGGCGGTACTCGTTTCATTGAGCAGGGCCGGGTGGATCCGTCTTCGTCAGGGAGAACGAGGCAGCGCGCGCGGGGAAACGGTCCGGTCCGGTGATCACCCGAATGCCGGGCGGAGGGTGCATTGGGCCAGACGGGTGACAGTGCGGGTGCCGTCGCAACCGGTCCGGACGGGTGTCGTTCTAGATGTCGCACTCCCCGTGCATCTCTGTATGAACAGTCAGGAGGCTCGCATGAGCATCAAGAAGACCGCCGCCGTCGGCGCGGCCGTGGTGGGCATCGTGGCCGCCGGCGCCGGCACCGCCATGGCCAGCTCCGGCGCCGAGGGTGTCGCCGCGGGTTCCCCCGGTGTCATCTCCGGCAACCAGGTCCAGGTTCCGGTCCACATCCCGGTCAACCTGTGCGGCAACACCATCGACATCGTGGGCCTGCTGAACCCGTCGTTCGGCAACCACTGCGCCAACCTGGGCTGAACCCACGACCGGTTCGGCCGGTGAGAGCCGCCGTTCCGCGCTTCCCTCCTGGGGCGCGGAACGGCGGCTCTTTTCCGTTCCCGTACGGCTGCGGTCGCGTCAGTTCCCGGTGGTGTCACGAGCCTTGTTGCACTACTTGTCAGTACCTAGGATGTGAGACCTGCTCACCTTTTGCACCTCTCCTGCTCCGCACCGCTCGGCACCCCCGGCCGGACGGTTCCCCGCCCCCGCAAGGAGTCGCGTGTGATCAGGTTCCGCACGTCCGCGGCGCGGCCGGCGCGAACGGGCTCGTCCCGCTCCGCCGCCCTGCTCGCCGCCGGCGTCCTCATCGCCACCCTCGGCCTGGCCGGCGCCCCCGCCGCCCTCGCCGACAGCGCGCCGGCGCCGGACCCGGCCGCCACCCGCCCGGCCGCGATCGTCGCCCTCGGCGACAGCGCCATCTCCGGGGAGGGCGCCGGCACCGACACCAACGACGGCTACTTCCCGGAGACCGACAGCCCGACCAACTACTGCCACCGCCACCCCAAGTCGGAGATCTTCACCACCGACATCCCCGGGGTCACCCCGATCGACCTCGCCTGCTCCGGCGCCCAGACCGGCGACCTGGTCAGCGACCCCGAGCTGGCCAAGATCACCGGCGGCGGAAGCGGGGACTACGGCGAGCCCAAACAGGACGTCAAACTCGCCGACACGGCGGCCAAGTACGACGTCAAGATGGTCGTCGTCACGATCGGCGCCAACGACGACTTCGACTTCAGCGGCATCATGATGCACTGCCTCGCGCAGTACTTCCCGATCCCCAAGGACCAGGGCTGCCGGGACACCATCGGCAGCGACGAGATCCGCCGCCGGGCCCGGGCCGTCCAGCCCAAGGTCGTCGCCGCGCTGCAGAACATCCGGCAGACCATGCGCAGGGCCGGCTACGCCGACTCCTCGTACCAGCTGGTCTACCAGTCGTACTTCAACCCGATCACCCCGGACATCCGGCGCAACGACTACCTCGGCAAGATCGCCGACGGCTGTCCGGCCTTCCCCGAGGACCTCGCCTGGGGCCACAACTGGGTGGTGCCGACGTTCAGCGACGCGCTCCGCGGCGCGGCCGAACAGGTGCCCGGCGTACGGTACCTGGACCAGCGCAGGGTCGCCTTCGGGCACGAGGTGTGCGCGGAGTGGACGACCTCGCCGTACGAGTACAGCAACGGCGACGTCATCAACCTCTCGGAGTGGGCCCGCAACGGCTGCGACTCGCAGATCGGCATCCCCGGGCTGTGCATGAACATGGTCCGCCAGTCGTACCACCTGCGGGTGGCCGGCTACCGCGGTGAGGGCGTCTGCCTCGGCCAGTTCTTCACCAAGGCCGACCAGCAGGAGGCGTACTGCACGCTCAACCAGCAGAACACCACCTCGATCCAGCCGCTCACCCCCGGGAAGCCCTTCGGCGACACCCCCGAGGACGGCTCCTGGTACCAGCTCACCAACGCGGCCACCGGCAACGCCCTCGACGTCACCGGCGGCGGCAGCTACGGCGACTCCACCAACGGCCGGGCCGCGATCAGCTACCCGGCGACCGGCGGGCTGAACCAGTCCTTCGTCCTGGAGGCCAAGGCCGGCGGCAGCTACGAGCTGGACTTCAGCGGCAACCGCGGCATGTGCCTGGACGCCGACGCGGCCGCCACCGCCCCCGGCACCCGGATCCAGCAGTGGGGCTGCAACGGCGGCGCCAACCAGCACTGGGTCTTCAAGCCGGCCGGCGACGGCAACTACAAGATCGCCGACTCGGCCGACCCCACCAAGGTCCTGGCGGCCGGCGCCACCCTCGACGCCAAGGGCAACCCCTACGTCGAACTCGCCACCGACACCGGCTCCCCCGCCCAGCTCTGGCAGCTCACCAAGCTCGGCATCGTCTACCTGCACAGCTGACCGACCCTACGGCCGTCGCCGCGCCCACCCGGCCGGCGACGGCCCCACCCGCCGGGCGCCACGGGGTTCCGGGGCGGGCGTGGGCGGCCAGGCGTTCGGGGGCGTGCCGTAGGCTCTCGGGAACGTCGTTGGCGCCGGAGCCGCGCGCACCACGAGCGGGGCGGGGAGTACCCAGAGCAGATGAGCACGGCATCGAGCACCGAGTCGTCCAGCACGGAACCGTCCAGCACGGCACCGCCCAACGCCGAGCCGGTCGCCGCGGCGGGGGAGCGGGCCGAGGAGCGGACGGACCGTACGCCCGGCCGCCTCATGACGCTGGTGGACCGCTTCGCGCCCGCGGTCGGCGCGTACGCGGTGGTCAAGGCGATCGGCCTGACGGTCTTCCTGCTGCTGCTGGAGCACACCGGCGACTACCTGAAGAAGCAGGTCGGACGGGGCGGCGGCGCCCACTCGTGGGACGTGCTGGGCACCTGGGACGGCGTCTGGTACCAGCGGATCGCCGAGAACGGCTACGACCCGCAGCTGATCCCGCTGCACGGCTTCCCGCTGGCCACCTACTACGAGAACTCCGCCGCCTTCTTCCCGCTCTACCCCTGGCTGATGCGGCTGGTCGGCACCGTCACCGGGCTGGGCCCGTACGGCTCCGGGATCGTGGTCTCGGTGCTGGCCTCGCTGGTCGCGGCGGCCGGGATCTTCGCGATCGCCGAGCGGCTCGCCGGCTTCCGGGCCGGTGTGATCGCCGCGGTGATCTGGGGCCTGTTCCCGGGCTCGGGCGTGGAGTGGGCGGTCTACTCGGACTCGCTGTTCGTCGCGCTGTCCGCCTGGGCCTGCTACTGCGTGATGACCCGCCGTTGGGTCGCGGCCGGACTGATCGCCCTGGTCGCCGGCCTGAACCGGCCGACCGCCGCCGCGCTGATCGCCGCGGTGTCGATCGCCGCACTGGTCGCGCTGGTCCGCCGCACCGACGGGGTGGCCCGCCCGCTGACCGCGATGCTGATCACCCCGTGGGGCCTGCTCGGCTACGTCGCCTGGGTGGGCTGGCGGATGGGCGACTGGGGCGGCTACTTCAAGCTCCAGCGCGGCGCCTGGAACCGCTACTTCGACTTCGGCGCCTCCACCGTGCGCACCGTGATGGACGTGATCACCGGCCACTGGGACTTCTGGCAGTCCAATCCGGTGCCGGACCTGATCGCCATCGCCCTGCTGATCGCCCTGCCCGGCCTGCTGGTGCTGCTCGCGCGCGCCCGCCCGCCGCTGGTGCTGTGGGTCTACACCGCGCTGACCCTGTTCACCGCGCTGAGCAGCAACCAGATCTTCGGCAACATCTCGCGCTACCTGCTGCCGGCCTTCCCGCTGTTCATCGGCCTGGCTGTGGTGCTGCGCCGGCTGCGGACCTCCTCGCTGATCGGGCTGTTCGCGATGCCGGTGATCGCGGCGGGCTGGTACGCGGGCTATGCGCTGTTCGAGTTGGGTATCCCGTAACCCCGGTGTTGGTTGGCTACGGGATCATCCGGCAGCAGACGGGCCGTTGCTAATCTCGGACGTATGACGACGACCCCGCCCGTGCGCCAGATCCGCGACATCTCCGGTCTGCTGGACCACGCGAGCCACGTGCTGGCGACCCGGATGGCGGCCGCCTTCACCGAGCTCGGGATCACCCCCCGCGCGTACTCCGTGCTGTTCCACGCGCGGGAGGCCGAGCGCACCCAGATCCAGCTGGCCGAGCTGGCGGACCTGGACAAGACCACCATGGTGGTCACCGTCGACGAACTGGAGAAGGCGGGCCTGGCCGAGCGCCGCCCGGCCGCCACCGACCGCCGGGCCCGGATCATCTCGGTCACCGAGGCGGGCGAGCGCGCCGTCGAGCAGGGCACCGCGATCGCCGACCGGGTCCACCGGGAGCTGCTGGAGGCGCTGCCGCAGCCGGAGCAGCAGGTCTTCGTGTCGGCCCTGACCCGACTGGTCGACGGGCACCTGGCGGAGCCGGTCGAGAGCGAACGGACCGTACGTCGCGCCCGTCGCGCCCGCGGCTGAGCGACCGCGCCCCGGGGGCCCGGTCCTGCCCGGTGCTCCGCCCCGTCGCCAGGATCTGAGGAAACGTCAACTCGCCCCACTCCTGGCCGCGTTCACCGGGCCGGGTGCGGAGGCGTCAGGGCCAGACCAGGCAGTACAGCTGGTGCCCGGCGTCGTGCAGCCGGTTGGCGAAGTCCTGCCACTCGTGCAGCATGCTGTAGATCACGAAGGCGTCGCGGGGCCCGCGCCGGTCCGGCACGGTGGACCAGATGAAGGCGGCGGCGCCGAGCTCGGTCTCGTCCGCCTTGCGGAGCGGTTCGACCACGTTGTGCGGGAGTTGGACGACGGCGTAGTCGGGGTGGAGCACCACGAGTTCCAGCGGTGGCACCTGGTGCAGCGGGACGCCCTGGATGCCGGTGAGGACCATGGCGCTCATGGTCTCCGGCTTGATCTTGGTGGAGAGGTGGCCGGTGGGGGAGCCGCTGGTCTCCATCAGGTCGCCGAGCCGCCCCAGCGCGCCGAGTTCACCGGCGTCCAGGCCGAGTCCGCCCGGGCCGAGGGCGGTGGGGACTCTGGCGGCGGTCGCGCGGTCGGGTGCGCCGAAGTACTTGTACGTCACCCCCACGCGTCCCTCACCCCGCCTCTCGCCGCCTCGGCGACCACGACCCGTACCCGCTCCCGTACCCCCGCGTGCGGTTTCGGCGGGCTTGCGGGGGCCACCCGCGGCCTCGTCGAAGCCGTCCTGCGCCTCGGACACTCGGACCATCCTCACCGGAATTCGCCGGAATCGACAGACCCCCGCACGCCCGGCGTCCCGCCGGACGTGCTCCTTACCCGTCATGCGCCGCCGTACCCATCCGCGGTACGCGGCAGTCCTCTCCACACCCCTGCACACAACCGGAGCGCTCGCGCACTCTGTGCACACAGTCTGACTGGTCCGCGTTACGGAACAACCAGCGGCCCCGCCCGTAGACCACCGCCACGGACGACCGTCATGGACAACCGTACAGACAACGGTGCCCGGATCATCGTTCCAGATGATCGGGCCGGACATGCAGAGCTCAAGGACACGATTTGAGACCATGTCTCCCGTGAGCTACCCCTACGAAGCCCCCCAGTCCCAGTCGCTGTTCGATCGCGCCTCCGTGGTCACGCCCGGCGGCGTCAACTCCCCGGTGCGCGCCTTCCGCGCGGTCGGCGGCACGCCCCGCTTCATGGTGTCCGGCGCCGGCCCCTACCTCACCGACGCCGACGGCCGTGAATACGTCGACCTGGTGTGCTCGTGGGGGCCGATGATCCTCGGCCACGCGAACCCCGCCGTGATCGACGCCGTCCAGCAGGCGGTCTCCCGCGGTACGTCCTTCGGCACGCCCGGTGAGGGCGAGGTCGAGCTGGCCGAGGAGATCGTCGCCCGGGTCGCCCCGGTCGAGCAGGTCCGCCTGGTCTCCTCCGGCACCGAGGCCACCATGTCCGCGATCCGGCTCGCCCGCGGCTTCACCGGCCGGGCGAAGGTGGTCAAGTTCGCCGGCTGCTACCACGGTCACGTGGACGCGCTGCTGGCCGCCGCCGGTTCCGGCGTCGCCACCTTCGGCCTGCCCGACACCCCGGGCGTCACCGGCGCCCAGGCCGGCGACACCATCGTGCTGCCGTACAACGACCTGGCCGCCGTCGAGCAGGCCTTCGCCGCCCACCCCGGCGAGATCGCCTGCGTGATCACCGAGGCCTCGCCCGGCAACATGGGCGTCGTCCCGCCGCTGCCCGGCTTCAACGCCGGCCTGGCCCGGCTCTGCCGGGACAACGGCGCGCTGTTCATCTCCGACGAGGTGATGACCGGCTTCCGCGTCTCCAAGGCCGGCTGGTACGGCCTGGAGGCGGCGAACGAGGGCTGGGCGCCGGACCTGCTGACCTTCGGCAAGGTCATGGGCGGAGGCTTCCCGGCCGCGGCCTTCGGCGGGCGCGCCGACGTGATGGCCCACCTGGCCCCGGCCGGCCCGGTCTACCAGGCCGGCACGCTGTCCGGGAACCCGGTCGCCACCGCGGCCGGCCTGGCCCAGCTGCGCGGCTGCACCGACGAGGTGTACGCGACGGTGGACCGGGTCTCCGCCGAGATCTCCGGCCTGGTCTCCGAGGCGCTCACCAAGGAGGGCGTGGCGCACCGGCTGCAGACCGCCGGGAACATGTTCTCGGTGTTCTTCACCGACGCCGCCGTCACCAACTACGACGAGGCCAGGACCCAGGAGGCGTACCGTTTCACCGCCTTCTTCCACGCGATGCTGGCCGAGGGCGTCTACCTGCCGCCGTCCGCCTTCGAGTCCTGGTTCGTCTCGGCGACCCACGACGCCCGGGCGATCGAGCGGGTCGCCGCGGCCCTCCCGGCCGCCGCCCGCGCCGCTGCCGCCGCAACGGCCTGAATTCAGGAGTAGTCGAGAAGTGAGCGCGAAAGAGATCACCGTCGTCCACGTGATGCGCCACGGTGAGGTGCACAACCCGGAGGGCGTCCTGTACGGGCGGCTGCCGGACTACCACCTGTCCGAGCTGGGCCGGCGGATGGCCGACCGGGTCGCCGAGGACCTCGCCGGGCGGGACGTCACCCACGTGGTGGCCTCCCCGCTGGAGCGGGCCCAGGAGACCGCCGCGCCGATCGCCAAGGCCCACGGCCTGGACGTCGCGGCGGACGAGCGGCTGATCGAGGCGGAGAACGTCTTCGAGGGCAAGACCTTCGGCGTCGGCGACGGTTCGCTGCGCAACCCGGGCTACTGGAAGTACCTCACCAACCCGTTCAAGCCGTCCTGGGGCGAGCCGTACCTCGACCAGGTGGTGCGGATGATGGGCGCGCTCGGCGCCGCCCGGGACGCCGCCCGCGGGCACGAGGCGGTCTGCGTCAGCCATCAGCTGCCGATCTGGATCCTGCGCTCCTTCGTGGAGCGCCGCCGGCTCTGGCACGACCCGCGCAACCGGCAGTGCTCGCTGGCCTCGCTGACCAGTTTCACCTTCGAGGGCGACAAGATCGTCTCGGTCGGCTACCGCGAGCCGGCCCGCGACCTGCTGCCCGCACACCTGGTCGGCAAGGGCCGAAAGGGCGACAAGCCGGTCGGTAAGAGCTTCGGCGCCTGACGCCCGTAAGCGGTGCGTAAGTATGACTTCGGGTCACCTGGCGAGTGCCGGGTGGCCCGAAGTCTTCGCAGGTCAGGCGGGGTGTGGCGCGCAAGGTAGGACCCCGGCGAACCCGCTCGGAACTCCATGCGAAACTTTTCACATGTCTGCCATGACGCGCCCCCGTCCCCGTGTCGCCGCAGCCGCCGCCACAGTCGCCGCAGCTGCGCTCGTCCTCACCGGCTGTTCCTCCTCGGGCTCGTCCGGCAGCGGCGAAGGACAGGTCGGTTTCGTCACCGTCAAGGGGACCAACCTGGCGAAGGCGGACGCCGGCAAGCGCGGGGACGCGCCGGACATCACCGGGGAGACCCTGGAGGGCAACCAGGTCAAGCTCTCCGACTACCGCGGCAAGGTCGTGGTGCTGAACGTCTGGGGCTCCTGGTGCGGGCCGTGCCGGGCCGAGGCGAAGAACCTCCAGGCCGTCGCGGACGAGTACAAGGACAAGGGCGTCCAGTTCCTCGGCATCAACACCCGGGACACCGACAAGACCAACGCCGTCCGCTTCGAGCAGGAGCAGGGCGTCTCCTTCCCGAGCATCTTCGACCCGGCCGGCACCCAGCTGCTCAAGTTCCCCAGGAACAGCCTCAACCCGCAGTCCATCCCGACCACCCTGGTGGTCGACCGCGACGGCAAGCTGGCCGCCCGCGCCGTCGGCGGGACGACCCAGGAGGCGCTGGAGTCGATCGTCCAGCCGGTGGTCGCGGAGCAGCAGCAGTGAGTGGGGCACAGCACCTCGCCGGACTCCCGCTGGCCGACACCTTCACCACCGTGCAGAGCGGGGCGCTGTTGGCCGCGGCGCCGATCGCGCTCGCGGCCGGACTGGTGTCGTTCTTCTCGCCCTGCGTGCTGCCGCTGGTGCCCGGCTACCTCTCGTACGTGACGGGCTTCTCCGCCGCCGACCTCGCGGACGCCCGCGGCGCCAGGCGCGGCCGGATGCTGCTCGGGGCGACCCTGTTCATCCTCGGTTTCACCGTGGTCTTCGTCTCCGGCGGGGCGCTGTTCGGCCAGTTCGGCAACACCCTGCAGGAGCACAAGCGGGTCATCTCGATCGTGCTCGGCTCGGTGACCGTGCTGATGGGCCTGGCCTTCATGGGCCTCGTCCCCGGGCTGAGCATGCGCGAGGTGCGCTCGCACCGCCGCCCGGCCGTCGGCCTGGTCGGCGCGCCGCTGCTGGGCATGGTGTTCGGCGTCGGCTGGACGCCCTGCATCGGCCCGACCATGGCCGCCGTCCAGGGCCTGTCGCTGGACCAGGCCGACGCGGCACGCGGCGCCCTGCTGATGGTCTTCTACTGCCTGGGCCTCGGCGTACCGTTCATCGTGGCCGCGCTGGCCTTCCGCCGGGCGCTGGGCGCCTTCGGGTGGGTCAAGCGGCACTACCCGCTCGTGATGCGGATCGGTGGCGGCATGCTCGTCGCGGTCGGTCTGCTGCTCGTCACCGGGACCTGGGACGACTGGATGAGCGAACTGCAGTCCTGGACCGCCGACTCCCAGATCGGAATCTGACCGTGAGCAAGACCACGACCGATACCGAGCTGCCCCCGGCGCCGGACGACACCGCCGCCGAACGGCTCAGCACCGCGCCGGTCGAGTCCGACGGACCGACCGGCATAGGGGTGCTCGGCTGGGCCCGCTGGATGTGGCGTCAGCTGACCTCGATGCGGGTCGCGCTGATCCTGCTGTTCCTGCTGTCGCTGGCCGCCATCCCGGGCTCGCTGATCCCGCAGAACGGCCAGAACCAGTTCAAGGTGCAGACCTGGAAGGCGCAGCACACCGCGGTCGCGCCGATCTACGAGAAGCTCCAGCTGTTCGACGTCTACAGCTCGGTCTGGTTCTCCGCGATCTACATCCTGCTGTTCGTCTCGCTGGCCGGCTGCATCATCCCGCGCACCTGGCAGTTCGTCGGCGTGCTGCGATCCCAGCCGCCGGCCGCGCCGCGCAACCTGACCCGGATGCCGGTGTACGCGGCCTGGCGCACCGGGGCGGACCCGGAGCAGGTGAACGCCGCCGCCCACCGGCTGCTGCGCAAGCGCGGCTTCCGGGCCAACCTGGCCGGCGACTCGGTGGCCGGCGAGAAGGGGTACCTGCGCGAGGTCGGCAACCTGCTGTTCCACCTGTCGCTGTTCGCGCTGCTCGGCGGCTTCGCCTGGGCCAGCCTGGCCTCCGGTACCGGCGGCAAGCTGATGGTCGAGGGCCAGGGCTACTCCAACACCATCACCCAGCTCGACGACTTCACCGGCACCCGGTTCTACGGCAACCAGGACCTGGACCCCTTCTACCTGAAGCTCGACGACTTCACCTCCAAGTTCCAGAACACCGGTGACCAGATGGGCGCCGCCCGGCAGTTCACCGCGAACGTGGAGTACTACGAGGGCAGCGACGACTCGAAGCTGAAGAAGGGCACGATCGAGGTCAACCACCCGCTGGAGATCGGCGGCAGCAAGGTCTTCCTGATCGGCCACGGCTACGCCCCGGTCATCACCGTGAAGAACGGCAAGGGCGAGGTGGTCTACCACGACGTCGTGCCGTTCCTGCCGCAGGACGCCAACCTGACCTCGACCGGCGTGGTGAAGGTCTCCGACTACGGCGTCGGCCCGGACGGCAACAGGACCCAGCTGGGCTTCTCCGGCTTCTTCCTGCCGACCGCCCCGCTGAGCTTCGCCGGCACCGGCCCGATCTCGCTGTTCCCCGGCGACGCCGCCCCCGAACTGGTGCTGAACGCCTTCTCCGGCGACCTCGGCACCGACTCCGGCCTGCCGCAGAACATCTACCAGCTGAACACCGCCAAGCTCACCCAGCTGAAGCAGGACGACCAGCCGGCTAAGGCCCTGCTCAAGCCGGGCCAGGCCTGGGACCTCCCGGACGGCTACGGCAGCGTCACCTTCGAGGGCTACAAGCAGTGGGCGAGCTTCAACGTCTCGCACCGCCCCGGCAACGAGATCGCGCTCACCGGCGCCGTCCTGGCGATCCTCGGCCTGATCGGCTCGCTGTTCATCCAGCGCCGCCGGATCTGGGTGCGGGCGGTGGCCCTGCCGGGCGGCGGCACCCAGGTGGAGCTGGCCGGCCTGGCCCGCAGCGAGTCGGCGAAGATCGCCGAGGAGCTGGCCGAACTCGCGGTGGACCTCCAGGACGACGCCCCGGCGTCGGAGACGGACGAGACGGACGAGACGGACGAGGAGGACGGGGAGGACTCCCCGGCGCCTCCGCCGACGGCGGAGGGGGAGCCCGCACCCGAAGACCCCGCCGCCGACGATCCCGCAGCAGAAGACCCCACAGCCCCTGCCGACCAGAACTCCAAGGAGTAGACGGTGCACCTCGCCTCGGGAGTCGACCCACAGCTGGCCGACCTCTCCAACAAGCTGATCTATTCGGCGATGGCGGTCTACACGATCGCCATGTTCGCCCACATGTTCGAGTGGACGTTCGGCAGCAAGGGCGCGGTCGCCGTCCGCTCCAAGGAGCAGTCGGGCAACCTGGCCGAGACCGTCGCCGCCGCGGAGCCCAAGGCCGCCAAGAAGGTCACCGTCACCGTGGCCGGGGCGAAGGGCGGCACCACCACGCTCACCCGCACCGTCCTGGCGGGCGAGGGCGCGACGGTGGTCACCGGCGGCCGCGGCGAGGAGGACGTGGACGGCCCGGGCGCGGCCGGCACCAGCGAGAAGGCCGACCTGGCCGGCCGCATCGCGATCTCGCTCACCGTCCTGGCGCTGCTGCTGCACGGCGGCGGCATCGTCGCCCGCGGCCTCTCGGTGTCCCGCTGGCCGTGGGGCAACATGTACGAGTTCTCCTGCGCCTTCGCCTTCGCGATGACGGCCGCGTACGTGGTCCTGCTCGCCGCGCGGAAGAACGTGCGCTGGCTCGGCCTGCCGGTCACCGTCGCGGTGCTGCTGACGCTCGGCATCGCCACCCAGGTGCTGTACACCGACTCCGAGCAGCTCGTCCCGGCGCTGCACTCGTACTGGCTGGCGATCCACGTCTCCACCGCGATCTTCTGCGGCGGCGCCTTCTACGCGGCGTTCATCGCCACGCTGCTGTACCTGGGCAAGGACTCCTTCGACAAGCGCACGGCGGCCGGCCTGACCACCGGTCCGCTGGGCACCTCGGCCTCGATCTGGCGCCGGCTGCCCGCCGCGGCCACCTTCGACAAGCTGTCGTACCGGATCAACGCCCTGGTCTTCCCGCTGTGGACGTTCACCATCATCGCGGGCGCGATCTGGGCCGAGTCCGCCTGGGGCAAGTACTGGGAGTGGGACCCGAAGGAGACCTGGTCGTTCATCACCTGGGTCGCCTACGCCTGCTACCTGCACGCCCGCGCGACGGCCGGCTGGAAGGGGCGCAAGGCCGCCTACCTGGCGCTGGCCGCCTTCGCCTGCTGGCTCTTCAACTACTACGGCGTGAACATCTTCGTCACCGGCAAGCACTCGTACGCGGGGATCTGACCGGGGGCACCCACCCGTCGGCCCGACTTTCCGCAGAAGGTCGGGCGGGGCCTGTCTCCCGGGTGCAACAGGGGTAGTGCGTGCCGGCCGTCCGTGCCGGTACGGGGAGGAACGAGGAGGAAATCGCGCAATGGAGTGCGAAGAGGTCATGCTGACCGTCCGAATCACCGCCGCCGAGCAACTGCTGCTCCGTCGGCTCGCCCAGGGGCACCGGAGCGACGTGTCCGAAGTGGTGGCCGACGCTCTGCTGGACATCATCCCCACGCTCAGCGCGCCGGGGGACGCCTACCGGCTGCTGGGCGCCCTCGGGACGCCGGCGCCGTGCGCGCTGACGGTCTGGCTGCCGACCGCGCTGGCCGACCTGCTGGCGCCCGGCGCGGCCCGGATCGCCCAGATCACCGACGTCCGGATCGAGTCGGCCAGTGCGGCGCTGGGCGCGGCGCTGCGGCTCTGGCTGGCCCAGGACCCGGTCCGGCTGGCGGCCAACCTCAGCGTGATGCACGCCGGGCGACCGGCCACCCTGGTGGCCGCCTGACGCGGACGCGCGGGCTCAGCCCGCCAGCGGCAGCAGTCCGGGCACGGCGGGGCGGCCCTCGAAGGCGTCCCGTCGGACCGGCACCCGCGGACCGTCCACCGGCTCGGTGAGCAGCCGGCACTCGGCCGCCGTCCGCCCGTCCTGGAGCAGTCGGACCAGGACGGGGGTGCGGCGGCCGTCCGGTGTCCGCTCCCGGACGGCCCGCACGTAGCAGGGCCGGTCCAGCTCGATGTAGCGGTCGAAGGAGGTCACCAGCTCGACCGGCGCCACCGGCTCGGGGTGGTGCAGCCGCTGGGCGGCCTGGCGGGCCGCCTCCAGCACCAGCATCCCGGGCACGTGGTCCAGCTCGTGGTCGAACAGGACCGGGTGTCCGGCGTCGGCGCGCAGCAGCCAGGTGTCCGGTCGCAGGGTCGGGCTGAGCACCACGTCCGCGGGCTGCGCCCGGCCGACGAGTTCGGGCGCGGCGGGTTCCGGCGGCAGCGGCGGGGCGACGGCGTGCCGGCCGGGGCCGCGCAGCCGCTGGTACGAGGCGGGGGTGATCACCCGCAGCTGGCCGGAGCCGTGGCCGATCCGCAGGCCGTCCCGGGTGATCTCGGCGTGCACCCGCAGCGAGGCCAGTCGGCCGTGCCGCATCCGGACGTCCTGGCAGCCGACGGTGAGCATCAGCGCGGCCGGGCCGGCGGTGACGGCGAGGCCCGGCAGGCCGGCCTCGCCGAGCGCGTAGCCGAGGTCCTCCATGACGAAGTGGTGGTCGCGCGGCACCCCGAAGCCGGCGTGGCCGATCAGCAGCCCGGCCTGCCGGACGGTCTCGGCCATCAGCACCGGGTCGTGGTAGCGGTCCCCGGGGAGCCGGTAGAAGCCGTGCAGCCGGGGCCACTGGGCGCCGAGCAGGAAGTCGTACGGGCCGGTGGCCTGCCAGCCGGTGAGGAAGACCTCGGAGACGGCGGCGCGGTGCACCAGGTGCCGGGAGACGGTCCGGTCGTGGAAGTCGTAGCCGGGGCGGGGGCCGGAACGGGGGCCGGGGTGGGCGTACGGGCCGAGCGAGTCCGGCTCTACGATCAATGGCATGACTGGCCCCAGCTCCAGGGTGTCGGTCGAGCGTCCGCTACGGACGCCCCAGCAAAACATACATACCACCCGGTTTGTCTTCGGCGGCCGGGGTGTCCCCGCCGTAAAGACCCGGGCCGACCACGCTACCTGGCCCCTGGTCTGCGGTGATGCCCGAAACGGGGAGGGCAGACCTTGGGCGGGGGGAGGTCCCCGCTGGACGGCGGGGTCGACACAGGCGCTAGATTAGATACCAACCATGCGGTTTCGGCCGGTGTCGTCCGCATGCGAGGCGCCGTCTCCGATCGAGGGCGCGCCGACAACGGCCGGGTGGGGCGGGGAGCGCGTCCGGCGGAGTCCGGAGGGGTCAGTGGTCAAGCAGGAACGCGCGGGGCGAACCAGGCAGGCCGTGTTGCTCGCCGCCGCGGACACCTTCGCGGGGGTCGGATTCGAGGCCGCGAGCCTGGTCGACATCAGTCGCCGGGCCGGGGTGAGCAAGGGCGCGCTGTACTTCCACTTCGTCTCCAAGCAGGCCCTGGCCGACGGGGTGCGGGCCGCCGCCGGGCGGGAGATCGGCTCGGCCGCCCTGCGCGTCCTGCGCTCCGAGGGCCGGGCCGTCCAGGGGCTGATCGACTTCTCGTACGAGCTGGCCCGGCTGCTGCGCGAGGACGTGGTGGTGCGGGCCGGCGTCCGGCTCGGCCGCCAGGGCCCGCGCCCGGACGGCGGCCCCGGCGGGCCGGACACCGCCTGGCGCAGCCTCGCCGCCGTCGTCCACCGCCTGCTGGACCGTGCCGAGCAGGCCGGCGAACTGCGCCCGGGGGCGGACCGGCGGGCCTGCGCCGAACTGCTCACCGCGGCGGCGGCCGGCCAGGTGCTGCTGGCCGCCGACGAGCCCGGCCGTCCGGCGCCGGAGGCCGTCCGGCGGCTCTGGACGGCCGCGCTGCCGGCCCTGGTGCGGCCGGCGGACTGCGCCGGCTACCGGGTCTGAACTCCGGGGGGCGGGCTCAGCCCCGCTCGGCGACGCTCAGCCCCGCTCGGCGACGCTCAGCCCCGCTCGGCGACGCTCAGCCGGGCGAGCGCGTGCGGCTGGACCAGCCCCGGGAGGATCAGCGTCCAGAGGTCGGCCATCCGCTGGATCAGGTCCCGCCGCTCGGCCAGCACCTGGGAGCTTAGCTGGATCCCGGTCACCGCACCGGTGATCACCCCGGAGGCAGCGGCCAGGTCGACCCCCGGGTGGAGGTCCCCGGCCTCCCGGGCGCGCTCCAGCAGCGCCCGGACGAGGTCCATCCAGCCCTGGTAGGCGGCGATCTGCGGCTGGGTGAAGCTGCCGTGCTCGATCGTCAGCCGGATGCTGCCGCGCACCAGCGGGTCCTCCTGGAGCGCGCGGGCGAACGCGTACCCGAGGTCGATCAAGGTCTGCACCGGGCTGTCCGAGGAGGGCTCCCAGGAGGCGATCCAGGCGCCCTGGCCCTCGATCACGGCGAGCGCCAGCTCCTCCTTGGAGTGGAAGTGGAAGTACAGCGCGCCCTTGGTGACGCCGGCCCGGTCCAGGATCTCGGACATCGTGGCGGCGGCGTAGCCCCGCTCGTCGAACACCTCGGCCGCCGCGAGGAGTACCGCCTGGCGGGTCGCCAGCGCGCGGGCCTGCCTGGCCATCGCAGCCTCCCTGGAAAGTTCTCTACCTCGGCAGCCGTCGATCCTAGGGGGCCGACGGGGCGACGGGCGCGAAACCGTCCGGTAGGTATCCTACCGAGCCGCTCCGGCCCCGGTCGGTCGGCCACGAACGGCGGCTGCCGGCCCCCGGGAGCGCTCCGGGAACGCTCCGGGAAGCCCCGCCGGGCCCCCGGACAGCCCGACGGCCGGTCACCCGGAGGGGGTGACCGGCCGTCGGGGCCTGTCTCTCGGGCTCGGTGGCCCGGAGCCGTCAGGCGGCCTGCTGCCAGCTGACCGGCGAGTAGTACGCCGGGCGGCGCTCCAGGCGCTGCCAGCTGGCGATCGGCTCGATCTGTGCGGTGGCGGCGACCTGCTGCGCGATGGCGGCGCGAGCCGCCAGAACGGCGGTGAGGGCGGCGAGTTCCTCGTCGGAGAGGCTGCCGCGGACGATGCGGACGAGGGGTTCGGCGGAAGCGGTCATGTCCTGGTTTCTCCCCCGGTTGCTGTGGTGTGTGGTGGCGCTGGTGGTGCCTGGTGGTGCCCGGTGCGGTCCGCTGTGGCGAACCGCGCCGCTACATCGGCGGGTTGCCGTGCTTGCGGCTGGGCAGGTCGGCGTGCTTGGTACGGAGCATCGCCAGGGCGGAGGCGATCACCTGGCGGGTTTCGGCCGGGTCGATGACGTCGTCCACGAGGCCGCGCTCGGCCGCGTAGTACGGGTGCATCAGCTCGTTCTTGTATTCCTTGATCTTCTGGGCGCGCATGGCGTCCGGGTCCTCGGCGCCGTTGATCTCGCGGCGGAAGATGACGTTGGCGGCGCCCTCGGCACCCATCACCGCGATCTCGTTGGTGGGCCAGGCGTAGGACAGGTCCGCACCGATGGAGCGGGAGTCCATCACGATGTAGGCGCCGCCGTAGGCCTTGCGCAGGATCAGCGAGATGCGCGGCACGGTGGCGTTGCAGTACGCGTACAGCAGCTTGGCGCCGTGCCGGATGATGCCGCCGTGCTCCTGGTCGACGCCGGGCAGGAAGCCCGGCACGTCCAGCAGGGTGACCAGCGGGATGTTGAAGGCGTCGCACATCTGGACGAAGCGCGCGGCCTTCTCGCTGGCGTTGATGTCCAGCACGCCGGCCAGCGACTGCGGCTGGTTGGCGATGATGCCGGTGACGTGGCCGTCGACCCGCGCCAGCACGCACAGCACGTTGGTGGCCCAGCGCTCGTGGACCTCCAGGTACTCGCCGTGGTCGACGATCTCCTCGATGACCTTGCGCATGTCGTACGGGCGGTTGCCGTCGGCGGGCACCAGGTCCAGCAGGCTGTCGTTGCGGCGCTCGACCGGGTCCTCGCTGACCACGGACGGCGGCATCTCGCGGTTGTTCTGCGGCAGCAGCGACAGGAGGTAGCGGACCTCCTCGATGCAGGACTGCTCGTCGTCGTAGACGAAGTGCGAGACGCCCGAGACGCCGGCGTGCACGTCGGCGCCGCCCAGGCCGTTCTGGCTGATCTTCTCGCCGGTGACGGCCTGGACCACGTCCGGGCCGGTGATGAACATCTGCGAGGTCTCGCGGACCATGAAGACGAAGTCGGTCAGCGCGGGGGAGTACGCGGCGCCGCCGGCGCACGGGCCGAGCATCACCGAGATCTGCGGGATGACGCCGGAGGCCTTGGTGTTGCGCTGGAAGATGCCGCCGTAGCCGGCCAGGGCGGTGACGCCCTCCTGGATGCGGGCGCCGGCGCCGTCGTTCAGCGAGACCAACGGGGCGCCGGCCGCGATGGCCATGTCCATGATCTTGTGGATCTTCTGCGCGTGGGCCTCGCCCAGCGCGCCGCCGAAGATCCGGAAGTCGTGCGCGTAGGTGAAGACGGTGCGCCCGTGCACGGTGCCCCAGCCGACGATCACGCCGTCGGTGTGCGGCTTCTTGGCCTCCAGGCCGAAGCCCTGGGCGCGGTGCCGGCGCAGCGGCTCGACCTCGCGGAAGGAGCCCTCGTCCAGCAGCAGGTCGATGCGCTCGCGGGCGGTCAGCTTGCCCTTCGCGTGCTGGGCCTCCGTGGCCTTCTCGCTCGGGCCGCGACGCACCTTCTCGCGGAGCTCGTGGAGCTCGGCGACCCGCCCCTTGGCGTCGACCGGGACCTCGGGGACCTCGCCGCCGACCGGCGCCTCATGCACAACCGTCATCTCGAACCACTCCAAGGGTGAGGGAACTGTCCGACAGCCAACGTCTGCTGTGCCCCCAGCTGCGAATCAACTTCTTCACTTATGACTGTACGAGGGGCCGTGCGCTGGTTTCGGCGTCGATTCCGTACAAGGTCGAGTTCGTTTAGCTGTCAGGCCTGTACAGAAGCGGTCGGCTCGAAGGCGGTGCGCTCGGTGTCCGTTCGAATACTGGGAGTTGTCGGGCAGATGATGGTCTGATGATCTGAGCATGAAGAAAAGCGCAGGTCAGGACCGTCTCGCAGCACTGTAGGGCGGCCGTCTAGGGTACGGCTCAAGCTCCGCTCAATCCCAGTGCCGGGAAGGACCCGATTCGTGCCAGTGGGTTCGCAGTCGTAGGGAAGCGCCAAAAAGGCCACAGTCCACCCGAGGTTGCCCGGGTGGGCTGTCCGGGGGAGCGGCCGAACCGCTCCGATCAGCTCTTTCGCCCGTCCTCGGGCTCGTCGCCGCGGCGCAGCTCCTGCTCCCGGCGGCGCAGATCGGCCTCCCACCGCCGGAGCATGTCCTCGTGGTCCTTGTCGCCCTTCTGCAACGACTCGCCCTTCCCGGGCGACTTCCCCGCCGACTCTGCCTCCGGCGACTCGTTCCCCGGCGACTCGTTCCCCAGCGAGGCCAGGAACTCCGGATCGTCGTCCGGCGCCACCTGCCGCCCGCCGCGCGGGGCGCCGAACCCCGGCCGGCCGTCGGCGGCCTGCCGCCCCGGGAGCCCGTCCGGGGCGCCGGCCCGCAGGAAGCCGCGCTGCCTGCCGGCCACCAGCCAGGCGATCGGGCCGAGCGGCGGGAAGAGCAGCACGACGATCAGCCAGATCGGCTTCGGCAGGTGCTTCACCTCGCCCTCGGGCGTGACCAGGCAGTCGATGAACGCCCAGACCCACAGCGCGAGCGGAAGGACGATGGTCAGAAGAATCCTCAGCACGGCTGTGATCTCCCCCAGCGAGGGCGGTGGCGGCGGGCGCCTGCCGGGGCCCTTGACGCAAGCCAGGCTATCGGGTGGCGGATACTGACAGGCATGGCATACGACGATCTCCGCTCGTTTCTCCGGGCCCTCGACCGCGAGGGCGACCTCAAGCGCATCAAGGCGGAGGTGGACCCCCACCTGGAGATCGGCGAGATCGTCGATCGGGTGCAGAAGGCCAAGGGCCCGGCGCTGCTGTTCGAGAACGTCAAGGGCTCGTCGATGCCGCTCGCGATGAACGTCTTCGGCACCGAGCGGCGGCTCGCCAAGTCGCTCGGCCTCAAGGGCCCGGAGGACATCTCGGAGAAGATCGCCGGTCTGCTCAAGCCCGAACTGCCGCAGGGCTTCACCGGGTTCCGGGACGCCTTCGGCAAGCTCGCCTCGATGGCGCACGTCCCGCCCCGGCACGTGAAGGCCGGCGACGCCCCCGTCCAGGAGGTCGTGCTCACCGGTGACGACGTCAACCTGGACGAGCTGCCCGCGCTGTTCACCTGGCCGCTGGACGGCGGCTCCTTCTTCAACCTGGGTCTGACCCACACCAAGGACCCGGACACCGGCGTCCGCAACCTCGGCCTGTACCGGCTCCAGCGGCACGACCGCCGCACCATCGGGATGCACTGGCAGATCCACAAGGACAGCCGCAATCACTACGCCGTCGCGGCCAAGCGCGGCGAGCGCCTCCCGGTCGCGATCGCCTTCGGCTGCCCGCCGGCCGTCACCTACGCGGCCACCGCGCCGCTGCCCGGCGACATCGACGAGTACCTGTTCGCCGGCTTCGTCGCGGGCGAGCGGGTCCGGATGGTCGACTGCAAGACCGTCCCGCTGCAGGTCCCGGCCGACGCCGAGGTGGTCCTGGAGGGCTGGCTGGAGCCCGGTGAGATGCTCCCCGAAGGCCCGTTCGGCGACCACACCGGCTTCTACACCCCGCAGGAGCCGTTCCCGGCGCTGACGATCGACTGCGTGACGATGCGCCGCCGTCCGATCCTGCAGTCCATCGTGGTCGGCCGCCCGCCGACGGAGGACGGCCCGCTGGGCAAGTTCACCGAGCGGTTCTTCCTGCCGCTGCTGAAGATCATCATCCCGGACATCGTCGACTACGACCTGCCCGAGGCCGGCGGCTTCCACAACTGCGTGATCGTCTCGATCGACAAGAAGTACCCCAAGCACGCCCAGAAGACGATGCACGCGATCTGGGGCGCCCACATGATGTCGCTCACCAAACTGATCATCGTGGTGGACTCCGACTGCGACGTCCACGACTACCAGGAAGTCGCCTGGCGGGCCTTCGGGAACGTCGACTACAGCCGCGACCTCACCGTGGTCGAAGGCCCGGTCGACCACCTCGACCACGCCTCCTACCAACAGTTCTGGGGCGGCAAGGCGGGCATCGACGCCACCCGCAAGCTCCCCGAGGAGGGCTACACCCGGGACGGCGGCTGGCCGGAGATGGTGTCCTCGGACCCGGCGACCGCCGCGCTGGTGTCCCGTCGTTGGAAGGAATACGGGCTGTGAGCACGGCCGCGGTCGAGACCCCGGGGCGCACCAGGGCGTTCCTGCGCCTGGTGATGATCGAGCACTCGGTCTTCGCCCTGCCCTTCGCCTACATCGCCGCGCTGACCGCCATGTTCCTGGCGGACAAGCGGGTGCACTGGGGCCAGTTGTTCGTCGTCACCGTCTGCATGGTCGGCCTGCGCACCTTCGCGATGGCCGCCAACCGGATCATCGACCGCGAGATCGACGCCCGGAACCCGCGCACCGCCGGCCGCGAACTCGTCACCGGCGCCGTCTCGTTGAGGACGGCGTACGTCGGCTCGGCGGTCGCCCTGGTGGTGTTCCTCGGCGCGGCCGCGATGCTCAACCCGCTCTGCCTGGCCCTCGCGCCGGTGGCCGTGGTGCCGATGGTCGTCTACCCGTACGGCAAGCGGTTCACCAACTTCCCGCAGGCGATCCTGGGCCTGGCCCAGGCGATGGGCCCGGTGGGCGCCTGGCTCGCGGTGACCGGCAGCTGGTCCTGGGAGGCCGTGGTCCTCGGCGTCGCGGTCGGCATCTGGATCGGCGGTTTCGACCTGATCTACGCCTGCCAGGACGTCGAGTCCGACCGGGAGCACGGGGTCGGTTCGCCGCCGGCCCGGTTCGGAGTGCCGGCCGCCATCTGGGGCGCCCGGGTCTGCCACCTGCTGACGACGCTGCTGCTCGGCTGGTTCGCGGTGATCACCGACGCCGGCCCGGCGTTCTGGACCGGCCTGGTCGTCGTGGCGGGTGCCTTCGTCTACGAGCACACCATCGTGAAGCCGAACGACCTGTCGAAGCTCAATCGGGCGTTCTTCCAGACGAACAGCTTCGTCGGGGTCTCGCTGTTCTTCTTCGCCCTGGTCGACCTGGTCATCCGCGGCCTCGGAGTCTGACCGCCGCCGTTCCGGTGAGTCCCAGGGGCCCACCGGAACGACGGCGGGTGCTCCACGGCGCCCCCGGTGCGGGTCAGTCGTGCAGGAAGGCCTCCAGCGACGAGGCCAGTGCCACGGGCGTCTCGTACATCGGGTAGTGCCCGCTGCCGTCGATCTCCTCCAGCTCGGCGTTGGGGTAGTGCTCCAGCCAGCTCCCCCGCATCACCTCGGCGGTCAGGGCGAGGTCGTGGGCGCCGACGATGACCTTGACCGGGACGGGGTTCCCGCTGATCCGGCGCTCCAGGTCGGCGGTCGTCCAGTCCCGGACGTAACCGTCGAAGGCCTCGGCGGTGGACAGCCGCAGGGACTGGTCGACCATCCGGTCCAGCCAGATCCGGCCGGCCCGCTGCCCGGTGACCAGGTCGAGGATCGCGTACCGCTTCTCCCGGTCCCCGGCGGCGCCGTAGAACAGCGCCTCGCCGGCCTCGTCCAGCGGGTACGCCCCGGCGGGCACCGGCGCCAGGCCGACCAGCTTGCGCACCCGCAGCGGGGCCTCGGCCAGGAGCTGCTGGGCCGCCTTGCCGCCCATCGAGTGGCCGACCACGGAGAAGCGGTCCCAGCCGAGCTGGTCGGCGAGGGCGAGCGCGTCGGCGGCGATCTCGGCGAGGGTGTACGCGCCGGTCACGTCCTTGCGTTCGCCGTAGCCGCGGTAGTCGAGGAAGGCGTAGCTGAAGGTCCGGCCGTCGAGGTAGTCGAGGAAGGGGCCCCAGCCCGCGCTGGTGCCGAACCAGTCGTGCAGGACGAGGACGCGGTGGTCGCCGGTGCCGGTCACGCGGTGAGGGATCGTCATGCCGGGGGTCGTTCCCCGGAAACCACCCGTCCGAACGGCCGGTCCGGGTACCGGCCTTCGCGGCGCGGCGCGGTGCCGGGTGGTACCGCGGTCCGCGCCGGTTCAGCCCGCCGGACGCCGGGCGAAGGCCGGGGCGTGCTCCGGGCGGGGGCCGTGGGCGATCAGCCGGGAGATGCCGAGCCGGACGGCGGGCACCCGGCGGGACAGGGTGGCGAGGGCGGTGGGCGGCCCGGAGCGGCGGCCGGTCAGCACCGGAGTGAACATCACGCCGTGCAGGACCCGCTGGAACCGCTGCATGACCACGGTCGGCCACCAGCGGCGCCGCTGCACCCGGGCCAGGGCGGCGACGGTCGGCCGGCCGCGGCGCAGCGGTTCGGCGAGCAGGGTGGCGGCGGCGACGGCGTCCTGGATGGCGAGGTTGATGCCGACCCCGCCGGCCGGGGACATCGCGTGGGCGGCGTCGCCGATCAGCAGTAAGCCGTCGACGTACCAGCGGTCGAGCCGGTTGAGCTTGACGTCGAGCAGGTGGACGTCGTCCATGGCCGTCAACTGGTCGACCCGGTCGGCGTACTGCGGCAGGATCCCGGCGATCCGGGCGCGGAAGCCCTCGACGCCCTCGGCCCGCAGCCGGGCGTCGGCGCCCTTGGCGGTGAAGTAGGCGATCTGGAAGTACTGGTCGCGGGTGATGCTGAGCGCCAGCTCGCCGTCGCCGAAGCCGGGGACCAGGCTGGGCGGGGAGGCCTGCTCGTGGGCGTGCCGGGGGAGCCGGAACCACCAGACGTCGAAGGGCACCGGGTACTCCTCCGGCACCAGTCCGGCCTCCCGGCGCAGGGTGGAGTGCCGGCCGTCGGCGGCGACGGTGAGCGCGGCGCGCAGCTCGCCCTCCTCGCCGTCCCGGGTGCGGTAGCGGACCCCGACCACCCGGCCGCCCTCGCGGAGCAGCCCGGTCGCCTCGGTGTTCATCCGCACGCTGAAGGTGGGTTCCCGCCGGGCCTCCTCGACCAGGAAGTTGAGCAGGTCCCACTGCGGCATCATCGCGATGTAGTTGTACGGCGCGGGCAGCCGGTCGTAGGCGCTCAGGGTGACGTCGCCGACGCCGGGTACCGGCACGACCAGGTTGCCGAGCCGGCTCTGCGGCAGGGCGGCGAACTTGCGGCCGAGGCCGAGCTCGTCCATCAGCCGCACGGTGGACGCGTGGACGGTGTCACCGCGGAAGTCGCGCAGGAAGTCGCCGTGCTTCTCCAGCACGGTCACCTTGACCCCCGCGCGGGCCAGCATCAGGCCCAGCATCATTCCGGCCGGTCCGCCCCCGGAGACGATCACGCTCATGGCTCTCTCCCCTTCGTTCCTTCGCCGCTCGTGCTTGGAACTTGCCTATAGAGCGTCTCTGGAACCGTCTCAGGTGTCAAGTAGTACGATGTCTCACATGGACGATCTGGTGGCCGCCGCCCTCGCGGCGGCGAAGGAACGGGGGCAGGACGTCGCGGACGTCCCACTGACGGCGATCGCCTCGGCGGCCGGCATCTCGCGCAGCACCCTGCTGCGCCGGCTCGGCGGCTCCCGCGCCCCGCTGGACGAGGCCGTCCGGCGCACCGGCGTCGACCCGGGCGGACGGCCGCCGGTGCGCGAGCGGGCGATCGAGGCGGCGGCCCGACTGGTCGCCGAGCGCGGACTGGCCGGGGTGACCCTGGACGCCGTGGCCGACCGGGCCGGGTGCTCACTGCCCAGCCTGCACACCGTCTTCGAGGGGCGGGACGGCCTGTTCGCCGCCGTCTTCCTCCAGTACGGCCCGCTGCCGGACCTGGAAGCGCTCGCCGCGGACCCACCGGGGAGCCTGGAGGACACCGTCCGGGCGATCCACCACACCTTCGCAGCGGCCTTCGACAACGAGCCGCGGGTCGTCCCGGCGGTCTTCGCCGACCTGTTCGGCCGCCCGGACGGCCCCGCCGCCCGGATGATGGCGGCCCACCTGCCGCGGATGTTCGACGGCCTCGCCAGTCTGCTGATGCCGCACGTCCAGGCGGGCCGGCTGCGGCCGCTGCCGCTCCCGGTGCTGGTCCAGCTGCTGCTCGGCCCGCTGGTCAACCACGTGCTGATGAGACCGGTGCTGGAGCCCGCCTTCGGCGCCGCACTGCCACCGCTGGAGGACGTGCTGGACCTGTTCGCCGAGGCCTACCTCCGGGCCGTCACCCTGCCCGGCCCCGGCCCCGAGGGCCCCGGAGATGACTCGTGATCGGCAAGGTGCAGTGCCTGGTCCTCGACTGCCCGGACCCGGCCTGACACCCCTTCTGCCGGGTCCGCGGCCAGGACGCGCCGAGCCCCGGCTCCCTGACGGTGTCGGGAGCCGGGGCTCGGGTGCTCAGCGGAGCGAAGGGGTCAGGCGCTGCGGCGGCGGCGCGCGAAGAGCACCGCGCCGATGCCGCTGACGAGCAGGCCGGCGGCGGCCGCCAGGCCCGGCAGCACGCCCTCCGAACCGGTGTGGGCGAGCGAGCCGCCCACCGGCTGGGCGGTGTCGATGGTGCCGTCAGTGGTGCCGGTGGTGCTGGTGGTGCTGGTGGTGCCGGTGGTGCCGGAGTCGGTGGTGGAGAACCCAGCCTTGACGGCGGCGCCGCCCGCCGCGGTGGTCAGATCGACCTGGAAGCCCTGCGGGCCGACGTACGCGTCCATGGCCGGGCCGCCCTCGGCGAGGATGACGCCCGCGTTGACCGGGGTCTTGCCGACGGTGGCGCCGGTGGTGAAGGCCAGCCGGACGTGCTTGGTGACGGAGGCGTTGGCCGCCAGGTTCTTGTCCGCGGTGAGGTGGTACTTCACCGGGCCGCCCGACTGGGGGCTCGGGGTGCCGGTGACGTCCTCCCAGCCGCCGTCGGCCTTCTGCACCTGGAGGGTGCTGTGCTGGTCGGCCAGCAGCACGGGGGAGAGGTTGTCGTAGTCCGACGCGCTGGAGTTGTTCACGGTGACGTCGAACTCGACCGGTGCGCCACCGATGACGGCGGTCGTCGGCGCGTTCTTGACCTGCACGTCGAGGGCCTTCAGCGCGACGTCCTTGGTGGTCTCGGAGACGACGGTGTGCCCGGCGTCCACGAGTGCGGAGTGGAGCTTGATGGTCCCGCCGGCGGCGGCCCAGTCGTTGTTGACCGGGGTGGCCAGGCGCAGCTGGACGGTCTTGGTGGCACCGGCGGCGACGGTCACGCCCGGGATCTCACCGGCGAAGTCGAAGGTCTTGTCGACCTGGCTGAAGTTCAGCGTGACGGGCTTCCAGGTGCCGTCGGCGTCGCGGTACTCCAGGGTGATGCGGTCCTTCGAGCGGGCGCCCGGGTTGCTGGCGTCCAGCTTCAGCGTGAACGAGGCGTCGGTGCCGCCCGGGTTGGTGACGGTCTCGCTGAACTCGACCGGCTTGCCGCCGTTGCCGACCGACGCCGGCTCCCGCACCGACAGGGTCGGGCCGGAGGTGAGGTTGACCTGGATGAACTGGGGGCCGACGGTGTACTCGCCGCCGCCCTGGTGGAGCACGGCCCACGGGTGGATGAAGTTCACGCCGACCGGGGCGTCGGCGGTGTAGGCCAGGCGGACGTGCCTGGTGAAGGTCTCGTGGGGCGCCATGTCCTGGTCGTCCGCGAGGAAGTAGTCGACCCGGCCCGACGCGTGGGGAAGGGCGACGGGGGTGAGGTTCTGCCAGCTGCCGTCGGCCTTCTGGACCTGGAGGGTGCTGTGCTGGTCGGTCTCCACGATCTTGGAGACGTTGGTGTAGCCGGAGGCGCTGGCGTTGCCGATGACGACGTCGAACTCGACCGGCGCGCCGCCGACGACGGCGGTGGTCGGCGCGTTCTTGACCTGCAGGCTGATGGCCTTGGCGGCGACCTGGTCGGTGCTCTCGGCGAGGACGGCGCCGTTGGCCGCGTCGAGGACGGCGGAGCTGAGCGTGACGGTCGAGTCCACGTTGGACCAGTAGGTGGCGAGCTCGGTGGTGAGCCGCAGCTGGACGGTCTTGGTGGCACCGGCGGCGACGGTCAGGCCGGGGGCGGTGCCGGTGACGGGCTTCCAGGTGCCGTCCGCGTCGCGGTAGTCGACCTTGATGGCGTTCGTCGAGACGGGGCCCGCGCCGCTGGTGCCGATCCGCAGCCGGTACGAGCCCTCGGTGGTGCCGGGGTTGGTGATGGTCTCGGTGAACTCGACCGGCTGGCCGCCGCGGCCGACCGTCGTCGGCGCGTCGACCCGCAGCGACGGCTTGTCGGCGGTGGCCTTGGCGGTCGGCTCGGCGGTGGCGGTGGCGGTGGCGGTGGCGGTGGCGGCGGCCGGGGCGTCGGCGGCATAGGCGGCCGGGGAGGCCACCACGGCGCCGGTGGCGAGCAGCACGCCGAGAGTGGCGGCGGTGAGGACGGCGGAGCGGGAACGACGTGCACGCACAACAGACATTCTAAATACCCCCCAGGGTGTTGCACCGGCGGCGACGTGCCGCTGGCGGATCAGCGCGGTAGTGGTCGGACCCGAGGTCCGGGGTGGTGCTCCCGGTGTGGCCTGCGGTCCGCTCCGGCGGGTTCCCCCCCGCCGCTCACTCACATAGACGCGTCGGGCCCGAAGGGGTTGCAGCTCGGTTCGAAGTTTTTTCCGGAAACTTTTGAGAAGTCCCTGACCTGCGGTTTTCCATGCGAAGGCGGGGTGCTCCGATCCGAAGGCGGGGCGCCTCAGTCCAGCACCAGCCGGTCGCCCAGCCGTAGCCGTCCCGGGGCGGCGACCTCGGCGAGGGCGTCGAGGCGGCCGTCGTGGGCGTGCACGATCGCCTTGAGGATCTCGGGTGCGTGCGGCAGCCCCGGCTGGGGGGCGCCGGACATCGCGCAGCGTTCGCTGCAGGTGACGAAGGCGAGCCGGGCGCTGTCCGTCGTCTCGCCGTGGGCCCGGCGGCCGAGCCAGGTGTCCTCGACGAAGGGCGGGGTGCCGGGCGGGGTGCGCAGCACGATGTTGGGGCGGAAGCGGCGTTCGTCGACCACGGCGAAGGGGACGGTCTCGCGGACCCAGTCCAGGGTGGCGGTGGTGAGCACGCTGACCGGCAGCCGGTCGACGTGCGGGACGGCGTCCTCGCGGGCGAGTTCGACGTCGTCGCGCTGGAGGTAGGCGCGCAGGAAGGCGGTGGGGTGGTCGACGGGGCGGCCGAGCGGGTCGAACAGCTCGGGGCCGTCGATCCGGTGGCCGAGGCGGGCGGAGAGCCGGAGCAGGCCGTCCATCCGGCGAAAGCGGCGGGTGCTCTTGCCGGAGCCGAGTCTTCCGGAGGCGTCGCGGACGGCGTAGAGGCGGTCGCCGGCCAGGCCGCGGAGGTCCACGTCGACGGAGCCGAGCCGCTCGCCGCCGGTGGACTTCACGGGGTAGCGCCAGAGTCGCTCGACCACTCCGATGATCTCAGCCATGGCCGGACAGCCTAGTGGCGCCACCGGAGTTGGTCTAGACCAAGTGCGGGCCTGTGGAGTCCCCGGCCCCGGCCCCGCCCCGGCTCGCCCCCGGCCGGTCAGCCCAGCCGGGCCACCGCCCGCACCGGAGCCCCGTCCGCCGCCACCAGCCGCAGCGGGAACAGTGAGACCTCCACCGGCCGACCGGCCTCCTGGGCCGCCAGCAGTGCCCGCAGGTCGGTCAGGTTCTCGGCGATCACCCCGCCGCCGCTCGCCCCCAGCAGCACCCGGTGGGCGGCCAGCGTCGACTCCTCGGCCGGGTCGGGCCCGTCGTGCTCGTCGGTGAGGTCGGCGAGCAGCGCGGCCACCGCCGGGTCCTCCGGCCCCGGGTCGGGGGTGGGGTCCACGCTCAGCGCGTCCACGCCGACCGTGCGCACCCCGGCGGCCACGACCGCCTCGGCGGCGGCCGCGGTCAGGCTGGGGTGGGCCAGGTAGGCGTCGGTGCCCCAGTGCCGGGCCCAGCCGGTGGCCAGCAGCAGGACGGTGCCCTCGCCGCAGCGCTCCAGCGCGGGCGCCAGCAGTTCGGGGGTGACGGCCGTCCGGGGCTCCAGTCCGCGCAGGTCGGCGACCACGGCCGGGCCGGTGAACCGCTCCAGCGGCAGCCCGTCCAGAGTCGGCCAGGTGACGTCCACGTGGTACGGCGCGTCCACGTGCGTTCCGGACTGCGAGCCGAGGTGCAGGGCCAGCACGTTCACCCCGGCGGTGGCGGTGGTGAGCGCGGGCTCCAGCAGGACGGCCGGATCGCCGGGGTAGACCGGCATCGCGGTGGTCACCTGATGGGTGAGGTCGACGAGGGTCGCTGCCATGCGCCCATCCTCCCAGGGGGTGCGCCCTCCCGGACCCGGTCGTGCCGTGCCCGGGGCGAATCCGCAGGTGGGGCCGGGACAGAATTGACCCATGGGAACTGCGAAGCGTCAGCCGTGGGTGGTCGGGGTCTCGGGAGCGTCGGGGACGCCGTACGCGGCCTCGGTGATCCGGGCGCTGCTCGCCGCCGGTGAGGCGGTGGACCTGATCGTCAGCCGGGCCGCCCGGCTCACCATCCTGGACGAGACCGGCATCTCCTTCCGGGACGCCCACTGGCGCACCGATCTCGCGCGGTGGCTGGGGTCGGCGGAGGGCCTGGACGACGTCCGCTACTGGTCCGCCGGGGACTTCGCGGCCGGCCCGTCCAGCGGCTCGTACCCCGCGAAGGGCATGCTGGTGGTGCCCGCGACCACCGGCGCGGTGGCCGGGATCGCGCTCGGCCTGAGCAAGGACCTGCTGCAGCGGGTGGCCAGCGTCACCCTCAAGGAGCGCCGTCCGCTCGTCGTCTGCGTGCGCGAGACTCCACTCAACGGGGTGACGTTGAAGCACCTGCTGGAGCTCGATGCGCAGGGCGCCGTCGTGCTGCCCGCCTCGCCCGGTTTCTACGCCGGCGGCTCCACCGTGCGCGAACTCGTGGATTTCGTGGCCGGCCGGGTGCTGGACGCGGTCGACGTGCCGCACTCCCTGTACCTGCGCTGGGAGGGCGAGTTGGGCGCGGCGGCCCGCAAACCGGGCGACGCGGAGGCCGCTCGGGCTGAGGGGGAGTAAGGAGACCGAGGGCGGGAGAGTATCTTCTCTGCGATATCCGGGTCGGTCAGCGCATGGCGCCTTGGAATCCGGATAATGATCTGTGGGTCTGGCGAGGTTCGGAAGGACGCGGACGGTATATGGACACGGTGGACAGACAGCTCATCCAGGCGCTCCGGGAGAACGGCCGTGCGTCCTACGCCGAGTTGGGCCGGCTGGTCGGACTCTCCGGCCCGAGCGTCACGGACCGCATCAACCGCCTGGAGCAGGCCGGTGTGATCACCGGCTACCGCGCGACGGTCAACCCGGCCTCGCTCGGTTTCGGCGTCACGGCCCTGATCGGCCTTCAGCTCACCGACGCGGCCGACCACGAGGACGTCGCGTTCCGGCTGAAGGACCTCAACGAGGTCGAGGACTGCTGGTTCATCGCGGGTGACGACTCCTACATGCTCAAGGTCCGGGTGGCCGACGTGGCCGGTCTGGAGTCGGTGGTGAAGCGGATCTCGGGTACGAAGGGTGTGGCCCGTACCCGTACCACCGTCGTACTCTCCACCAAGTGGGAGAACCGGGTGAGCGAACTCCCCTTCGTAGGAGAGTGACGAGATGGCACTGGTCGGCCTGGAGGAGCTGCGCGCGGCCCGGCAGCGGATCGCGGGAGTGGTCGTGCGCACCCCGCTGGTCCCCGCCCCCTGGGCGTCCGAGGGCGAGCGGCGGCTCTGGCTGAAGCCGGAGAACCTCCAGCCGACCGGGGCCTTCAAGACCCGCGGCGCGTACAACCGGTTGGCCTCGCTCACCGCGGACGAGCGCGCCCGCGGCGTGGTCGCCCAGTCCAGCGGCAACCACGCGCAGGCGGTCGCCTACGCGGCCCAGCTGCTGGGCATCAAGGCCGTGATCGTGATGCCGGACACCTCGCCGGCGGTGAAGGTGGAGGCCACCCGCTCGTTCGGCGCCGAGGTGATCCTCGTCCCGCCGGGGGAGCGGGACACCCTGCCGGGCGAGCTGGCAGAGCGGCACGGCTTCGTCTGGGTGCCGCCGTATGACGATCCGTTCATCATCGCGGGCCAGGGCACCGTCGGCCTGGAGATCGCCGAGGACGCCCCGGCCGGGCTGGACACCGTCCTGGTGCCGGTCAGCGGCGGCGGCCTGATCAGCGGGACGGCGGCCGCGCTCAAGCTCACCCGCCCGGAGGTCCGGGTGATCGGCGTGGAGCCGGAGCTGGCCGCCGACGCGCAGGCGAGCCTGCGCTCCGGACGCCGGGTGGAGTGGCCGGTCGCCGACACCTACCGGACGATCGCGGACGGGCTGCGCACCCCCTCGGTCGGCGTGCTGCCGTACGAGCACCTCACCACCTACGTGGACGACATCGTCACCGTCACCGAGGACGAGATCCGCGCCACCGTCGCCCTGCTGGCCCGCCGCGGGCGGCTGGTCGCCGAGCCCTCCGGCGCGGTCGCCCCGGCCGCCTACTTCCACCGCGCCGCCGAGACCGGTGGCCGCACGGTGGCCGCCGTGGTCAGCGGCGGCAACATCGACCCGGTCCTGCTCGCGGAGCTGCTGTCCGCCCGCCCCGGGCCGAAGGCCGCGCCGGCGCCGAAAGCGACTAGCGACTAGCGACGGAGGAGCGCCGGAGCGAGGAGCGTCGGCACCGGGTCAGAGCGGTCCGGAGGCGAGTGGGCGGGTGACGTAGGCTCCTTCCGGCAAGGATTCGAATGTCGGAGGAGGCGGGTCACCGCATGGACGCAGGGCTCAAGCGCGAGCTGGAGGCGAAGGTCTACGCGGGTGAGCGGCTGACCCGCGAGGACGGGATCGCGCTCTACGAGAGCGACGACCTGGCCTGGCTGGGCGGGCTGGCCCACCACGTGCGGACGCGGAAGAACGGCGACGTCGTCCACTTCAACGTCAACCGCCACCTCAACATGACCAATGTGTGCAGCGCGTCCTGCGCGTACTGCTCGTTCCAGCGCAAGCCGGGCGAGAAGGACGCCTACACGATGCGCATCGAGGAGGCCGTCCGCCTCGCCAAGGCGATGGAGAGCGAGTCCCTCACCGAGCTGCACATCGTCAACGGCCTGCACCCCACCCTGCCGTGGCGCTACTACCCGCGCTCGCTGCGGGAGCTGAAGGCCGCGCTGCCGAACGTCTCGCTGAAGGCCTTCACCGCCACCGAGATCCACTGGTTCGAGAAGATCAGCGGCCTGTCCGCCGACGAGATCCTGGACGAGCTGATCGACGCCGGCCTGGAGTCGCTGACCGGCGGCGGCGCGGAGATCTTCGACTGGGAGGTCCGCCAGCACATCGTCGACCACGACACCCACTGGGAGGACTGGTCGAGGATCCACCGCCTGGCGCACGCCAAGGGCCTCAAGACGCCCTGCACCATGCTGTACGGCCACATCGAGGAGCCCCGCCACCGGGTCGACCACGTGCTGCGGCTGCGCGAGCTGCAGGACGAGACCGGTGGCTTCCAGGTCTTCATCCCGCTGCGCTACCAGCACGACTTCCACGACTCCAAGGACGGCGTCGTGCGCAACAAGCTCATGGCCCGTACCGAGATGGCCACCGGCGCCGAGGCGCTGAAGACCTTCGCGGTCTCCCGGCTGCTCTTCGACAACGTCCCGCACGTCAAGGTCTTCTGGGTGATGCACGGCGTCACCACCGCCCAGCTGGCGCTCAGCCACGGCGCGGACGACATGGACGGCTCGGTGGTCGAGTACAAGATCACCCACGACGCGGACAACTTCGGGACCCCGAACAAGCTGGGCCGCGAGGACCTGCTCGGCCTGATCCGGGACGCCGGCTTCCGCCCGATGGAGCGCAACACCCGCTACGAGGTCATCCGCGAGTACGACGGCCCGGACCTGACGCGCCGCGAGACCCCGCAGGCGATGCGCCTCTGACCTGCGAACTTCCCGCCGCCCGGACCGCCCCCGCGATCCGGGCGGCGGCGTCTTCACGGCTCCCGCACGTGACCCGGGTTTACCAACGGGTAGGGCGTTTGGCAGGATCGACGGCATGTCCGGTTCTCATCGCGCCACCGAGTACCCGCCGTACGAGCCGATGCAGGAGCCGGTGTACGGGGTGCCGCAGCAGTCGCACGAGGCGCCGTACAACGCCTACGAGCCCTACCCGCAGCCCGTCCCGCAGGACGGCTACGGCGAGTACCGGCAGCCGGCCGACGGCTACTACGAGGCGTACCACCAGCCGTTCCAGCCGTACGGGGCCGAGCCGGCCCAGGCCTACCAGGACCGGACCCACCAGCAGCCGGTGTACGAGCAGCCGACGCAGCAGCCGGTGTACGGGCAGCCCGCGTACGAGGAGCCGGTGTACGAGCAGCCCGCGTACGAGCAGCCCGTGTACGAGCAGCCGGGGTGTGAGCAGCCGGGGTACGAGGAGCTCGCCCCGGTCGTCCCGCTCGCCTCGGTGACCCCCGCCGCGGCCCCCGCGCCGGGCGGTCGGGCCGCCGCCCGGGGGCACCGGCGCAAGGCGAAGCAGAAGCGCCACGGCAAGGCCGTGATGGCCGGCACCGCGCTGCTGGTCGCGGCCGCCGCCGGCTGGTACACCGTCGGCCAGGACGGCGCCAAGTCCGTCGCGGCCGCCGCCGACGGCCCCGGGCCGGACGGCGTCAGCAAGCCCGACCACCCCGCGCCGCCCGCCCCCGCCGCCGTCCAGGCCGCCGCCGACCGGCAGTCAGCGGCCCCGGCGGCCGGCCGCGGCGAGACCCGCCCGGACGGCTCGCTGGCCGCGATACCCGGCCTCGGCGCCGCCTTCACCGCGAAGATCCCCGCCAACACCAACCAGGTCGTGGTCGCCACCGGCCAGGGCAAGGACACCGACAAGAACAGCGTCACCCTGTGGACCCGCACCCCCGAGGGCCGCTGGCTGGCCGGTGAGACCTGGCAGGGCCACAACGGCAAGAACGGCTGGACCACCGACCACAACGAGGGCGACCTGCGCAGCCCGATCGGCGTCTTCGACCTCACCGACGCGGGCGGCCGCAACGCCAACCCCGGCAGCAAGCTCCCGTACGACAAGGACGCGAGCTTCGTGGTCTCCGGGACGGGCTTCTTCGGCGACCAGCTGGCCGGCTCCTTCGACTACGTGGTCGCGATCAACTACAACCGGGTCGCCGGCAGCTCCCCGCTCGACATGCGCCGTCCGATGGGCAGCAAGAAGGGCGGCGGCATCTGGCTGCACGTCGACCACGACGGCCCGACCCACGGCTGCGTGTCGATACCCGAGGACAAGATGGCCCAGCTGATCCGCACCCTGGACCCGGCGGCCCACCCGGTGATCGTGATGGGCGACGCCGCCTCGCTGGCAGCCTGACCTCGACGTACGCCCGGCCCCAGGCGCCCCAAGGGCCTTGTGGAGCCCCTACAGATCACCGGTGCGGATCCTGTAGCCGGTCATGCCCGACTGACCAGCGGGTAACCCGGTTCCATGGCAGCATGAGCGGTTCGCGCATTGTGGCACTCGGGCACTACCAGCCCCCCAAGGTCCTCTCGAACGACGACCTGGCGGCACTCGTCGACACCGATGACGAGTGGATCCGCAGTCGGGTGGGCATCCGCACCCGGCACATCGCCGAGGGCGAGACCCTGGTCGACCTCGCCACCGAGGCCGCCCAGAAGGCCCTGGCCAACAGCGGCCGGACGGCGGCGGAGATCGACCTGGTCGTGGTCGCCACCTGCACCGCGATCGAGCGCAGCCCCAACACCGCCGCCGCGGTGGCCGCCCGGCTGGGCGTCCCCTCGCCCGCCGCGTACGACATCAACACGGTCTGCTCCGGCTTCTCGTACGCGCTGGCCACCGCCGACCACGCGATCCGGGCCGGCGCGGCGCGGCGTGCCCTGGTGATCGGCGCCGAGCGGATGTCCGACACCCTCGACTGGACCGACCGCTCCACCTGCGTGATCTTCGGCGACGGCGCGGGCGCCGCGGTGGTCGAGGCCCAGGAGGAGGGTGCCGAACCGGGCATCGGCCCGGTGGTCTGGGGCTCCGAGCCGGAACGGGGCGACGCCGTGGTGATCACCGGCTGGGACCCGGTGATCAGCCAGCAGGGCCAGTCGGTGTTCCGCTGGGCCACCACCCAGCTCGCCCCGCTGGCGCGGCAGGCCTGCGAGCGCGCCGGGATCGACCCGGCCGAGCTGAAGGGCTTCGTCCCGCACCAGGCCAATCTGCGGATCATCGACGCGATCGCCGCCAAGCTGGGTCTCGGCGACGCGGTGGTGGCCCGGGACGTGGTCGACTCCGGCAACACCTCGGCCGCCTCGATCCCGCTCGCCTTCTCCAAGCTGGTCGAGCGCGGCCAGCTCGCCCCGGGCGACCCGGTCCTGCTCTTCGGCTTCGGCGGCGGCCTGGCCTACGCCGGCCAGGTCGTCCGCTGCCCCTGATCCGCCCGCCCCTCGCCGAAGCAGCCAGCCCCGAGCCGAAGGGGCCGCCCCGCGCCAAGGGGAGCGCCGACCGTCGGCACCGGGTCCGAACGCTCCGGAGGCGAGCGGGCGAATAGCAGCACATGCCGGTGGGCGGGCACCCTGTGTGAGGGGTGCCCGCCCACCGGCATGTCTGGCGCGCGTGCGGTACGTCGGCGGACCTCCCCCGAGGACACGGCCGCCGTCCGTCGTTCCCCGGACAGGAGGCCGGGGCTGCGCGCGGAGCGGATGGTGGATCGTACGGATGGTCCTACTTGGGCGCCTTCTTGCCGGTGACGCCCAGGTACACCAGGGGAGCGAGGTTGGGCTTGAGGTCCTTGACCTTGACGCCCCAGGAGGTGAAGGCCTTCTGGTGCTCGGCCGCCGAGGCGAGCAGCGAGACCAGGGCCCCGGCGACGGCGTTCGGGTCGAGCGACTTGTCGGCCTGACCCTTCGCCTGGAGTTCCTTGACGGCCTCCGCGAGTGGCTTGGCGACCGAGTTGAGGACGGTCATGCGGATCTTGAAGAACCGCTTGTCCCCTTCCGCGGCACCGAGCGTGACCACTCGGAGAATGGCGTCGTTCTTGCGCCAGAAGGCGAGGAATCCGTCGACCAGTTCTTCCGAAGTGGTCGGTCCGGACTTCCCTGCCCAGGACTTTCCGGCCACCAGCTCTTTGAGGGTGTCGGAGTCCTTGGCCATTTCCTCGGCGATTTCGAGGACTGCGCCCTCGACATCCGGGAAGTACTGGTAGAAGGTCGCGGGGGAGGTACCCGCCATACGGGCGACGTCGATGACCTTGACGTCCCGATAGGGCGACGTGCTGAGCATCTCGCGGAGGCAGTCGAGCAGCTTCTGCCGCGTCTCCTGTCCGCGTCGCCCGGCGACGCGACCGTCGACGGTGCGAACTTGTCCTGTCATGCCGTCAGCTTACCGTGGCACGATCTTGGCGCGATTCGGTGATGCGACTATTACTCCGCACGGGGGGTTGGTATAGCGGTCCGAACCACTTCGGACGGATATTCACCGGGCCTCGAAGGCGCTGTTGAAGCCCCCCCGTGTGCTTTTGACCCCAGAGCGTGACGGCGAGTCCGCTGAAGGGTGATCGAGTGACAGAGTGTGACCGGATGTACCGGCCGTCACGTCGACGGTCTGGGGCCGGAACGCAAGCCGCAGCCGGAGCGGACGTCAGAATCCGGCCGTTCCGTCATGGCTGACCGACGGACCGGCGGCCCGGGGCGGTGGCGTCTCCCGGTGGGGGAGGTTGGAGATGCGCCGGGCGGCATTGGAGAATCGGGTCCGGCACCACGCGGCGGGTGCCGGACAACGGGGAGGTGGCTGCGGAGTGGACCAGCTGACGGCGCACGATCCGAGGCGGATCGGGCCCTTCGAGGTGCTGGGGCGGCTCGGCGCGGGTGGGATGGGGCTGGTCTACTTGGCGCGCTCCGCCTCCGGGCGCCGGGTGGCCATCAAGACCGTCCGGGGGGAGCTGGCCGAGGACGAGCTGTTCCGGGTCCGGTTCGCCCGTGAGATCGCGGCGGCCAAGACGGTCGGCGGCTTCTACACCGCAGCCGTGGTGGACGCCGACGCCGACGCCCGGGTGCCCTGGCTGGCCACCGCGTACATCCCGGCGCCCTCGCTGGAGGACCTGGTCGAGGAGTGCGGCCCGCTGCCGGTGGACGCCACCCGCTGGCTGGTGGCCGGCATCGCCGAGGCGCTGCAGTCCATCCACGCGGCGGGGCTGGTCCACCGCGACCTCAAGCCCTCCAACGTCCTGGTGGTCGAGGACGGCCCCAAGGTGATCGACTTCGGCATCGCGGCCGGGGTCTCCAGCACCCGGCTGACCATGACCAACGTCGCGGTCGGCACCCCCGCCTACATGTCCCCGGAGCAGGCCCGGGACAGCCGTACCGTCCGGGGCGCCAGCGACGTCTTCTCGCTCGGCTCGCTGATGGTCTTCTGTGCCACCGGGCACCCGCCGTTCCGCGGCTCCAACCCGGTGGAGACGGTGTTCCAGCTGCTGCGCGAGGAGCCGGACCTCACCGGCATGGCGCCCGAGCTGATGGACCTGGTCCGGGCCTGCATGCAGCAGGCGCCCGAGCGTCGGCCCACTCCCGCGCAGATCCAGGCCGAGCTGGCCCCGCACCTGTTCTCCCGGGACGACGCCGGCGGCGAGGTCGGTGACTGGCTGCCCGGCCACGCGCTGGAGCTGATCGAGCGCAAGCGCGGCCGCCGTCCGAGCGCGCCCCGCCCGTACGCCGGCCCGGTCGAGCCGCCGCAGCCGGCACGGCCCCAGGGCCCGCCGCCGCAGCCGCAGGTGCTGCCGCAGCCCCCCGGCGCGGACGACCCGCGCACCTACCCGGGGGCCGGGCACGCGCCGCCCACCGGGCCGGTGCACGCCGGCTCGCGCCCCGGGGGCCCGGACGACGGGATCCCGACGGCGAAGATCCCCTCCAAGAACAAGCACCGCGCGCCCACCGGTGCGGTGGCCGTCGAGGTGCAGCTCTCCGGTGCCTCGGTGCGGATAGGCCCGGGGCCCCGGGCCGAGCACGAGCAGCCCGGCCCGGGCACCGCCCCGGCCACCACCGACTGGGTCCGCCGGGCGGCCCCGACCCCGCCGCCGAACCCGGCCCCGACGTCCTCCCCGGCCCCGGCCGCCCGCTGGCGCCCCTGGCGGTTCCGGATGTCCAACGACGTCTGGGGCACCCCGGTGGTCGCCGACGGAACGCTCTTCGTCTCCAGCTTCGAGGTGCACGCGCTGGACGTCGCCTCCGGCGAGCGCCGTTACAAGACCCGGGACGTCGCCTGGGCGCTCGCCGTGGACGCCGGCCGGATGCACGCCGCGGACGGCCCCCACCTCTACACCGTGGACGTCGCGGACGGCACCGAGCGCTGGCGCACCTCGCTGGACGGCTGGGTGTACTCGCTCTCCGCCGCCGACGGCGTGCTCTGCTGCGGTGTGCGCGGCGGCGGCGTCCAGCTGCGCGCGGCCGCCACCGGCGCCGAGCTGTGGCGCGCCGACGACGCCCAGCAGGACTACGAGAACCCCCAGTCCGGCCCGGTCCTGGTCGGTGGCTCGGCCTACTACTACGGCGCCGGACGGCTGCGCTGCGTGGACCCGCGCGGCGCCGGCCTGCGCTGGTCCTTCCAGGTCGGCGAGGACGTCCCCTCACACCCGGTCGAGCGCGGCGGCGTGCTGTACGTGACGGCCGGCACCCGGGTGTACGCGCTGGACGCGGCCAGCGGGGCGGAGCGCTGGCGCTTCGACGCCCCGGTGGTGCTGTTCACCCCGCCGGCGCTGGACGGCGACGCGGTCTACGTGGCCGACTACCTGGGCACCGTCTACGCGCTGGACGCGGCCACCGGCCTGGACCGCTGGCGCGGGGTCACCGGCGGCCGCCAGGGCGCCGAGCCGGTGGTGGTCGGGGACGGCATGGTGCTGGTGGGCAGCGGCGAGGTGCTGTACGCCTTCGAGGCGGCGACCGGCCGGGAGCGCTGGCGCTACCCGGCGCGCGGCGAGATCGTCGGCTCCCCGGCGGTGGCCGACGGCCTGGTGCACCTGGGCAGTCGGGACCACTCGCTGCACACCCTGGACCTGGCGACCGGTCAGCTGCGCTGGGAGCTCGGCACCAAGGGCGAGCTCACCGGCTCCCCGGTGGCGGTCGGCGGACGGGTCTTCGTCGGCTCCAAGGACCGCTGCGTGTACGCGCTGGACGCCTACTACGGCACGGCGGTGCCCGCCCGCTGAGCGGGGCGGACACCGCCGGGAGGCGTCAGCTCAGGCCTTGCGGGCCCCGGGGTGGCGGCTGCACCAGCCCTCCCACGCGGAGGAGACCATGTCCGCCACGTCGTGGGAGGCGCTCCAGCCCAGCTCGCGGTGGATCAGGTCGGCGGCGGCCACCACCCGGGCCGGGTCGCCGGGGCGGCGGGCGGTCACGTCGGCGGTCGTGTCGTAGCCGGTGACCTTGCCGATGACGTCGATCATCTCCTTGACGCTGACGCCCTCGCCGCGGCCGATGTTGAGCACCAGCGAGGTCTCGCCGGCCGGGTCGGCGGCCAGCCGCTTGGCGGCGGCCACGTGGGCCGAGGCGATGTCGGAGACGTGGATGTAGTCGCGGACGCAGCTGCCGTCCGGGGTCGCGTAGTCGTCGCCGAAGACCCGCGGGGCCTCGCCGGCGGTCAGCCGCTCGAAGACCATCGGGATCAGGTTGAACACCCCGGTGTCGGAGAGCTCGGGCGAGGCGGCGCCGGCCACGTTGAAGTAGCGCAGGGCGACCGTGGACATCCCGTGGGCCTTGCCGGCCGCGGCGACCAGCCACTCGCCGGCCAGCTTGGTCTCGCCGTACGGGCTCATCGGGGCGCAGGGGGTGGACTCGGTGACCAGGTCGACGTCCGGCATGCCGTAGACGGCGGCGGAGGACGAGAACAGGAAGCGCTTGACGCCGCCCTCGGCCGCGGCCTCCAGGACCGTCTGCAGGCCGATCACGTTCTCCCGGTAGTACAGGAACGGCTGCTCGACCGACTCGCCGACCTGCTTCTTGGCGGCGAAGTGCAGGATGCCCTCGATGCCGTGCTCGCGGATCGCGGCGTCCAGGACGGCGCGGTCCAGGGTGGAGCCCTCGATCAGCGGGACGCCGGCCGGCACCCGGGAGGCGTCGCCGGTGCTGAGGTCGTCGAGGATGGCGACGCGCTCACCGGCGTCGAGCAGCTGGCGGACGACGTGCCCGCCGATGTATCCGGCACCGCCGGTGATCAACCAAGTCATGCGGCAATCCTAGGCGTTCGGTTTCGGTCGCCGGCCGCGGGCGAGTCGCGCCAGCAAAACGGACAAATCGGTGAAATGCTGACAAAGATTCCCGTGCTCTCATGCCCGCGCCTTCGGCGTGGTGACGAATCGGAGGCAGCCTGGTGAGCCGAACGAAGGAACACAGCCGCCCGCTGCCGGCCGGCCCAGGGCCGACCGGCCCCAAGGCGGCGCAGCGGCGGTTCTTCGTGCCGGGCGCGGTCGCGGCGGCGACGGCGCTCGCGCTGGCGCTGGCCGGATGCAGCAGCTCGTCCTCCTCTTCCTCCGCCGCGGCCTCCTCGCCGTCCGGCTCCTCCGCCGGCACCAAGCAGGCCTCCGCCGCCCCCGGCGCCCAGCCGGACGGGGCGAACCAGCTCCAGGACGCCTACCAGAAGGTGATCGCCGACGTGCTGCCCTCGGTGGTCCAGATCACCACCAGCGACAGCCTCGGCTCCGGGATCGTCTACGACGACAAGGGCGACATCGTCACCAACGCCCACGTGGTCGGCACCGCGACCACCTTCGCCGTCACGCTGGCCAACTCCACCAAGTCGCTGGACGCCGCCCTGGTCGCCAGCTACCCGGACTCCGACCTCGCGGTGATCAAGCTCGGCAGCCCGCCGAGCGGCCTCAAGCCGGCCTCCTTCGGCGACTCCGGCAAGGTGCAGCTCGGTCAGATCACCCTCGCCATGGGCAGTCCTCTCGGGCTCTCCAGCAGCGTCACCCAGGGCATCGTCTCGGCGACCGGGCGGACCGTCTCCGAGCCCCGCGGCGGCGGCTCGCCGGGCGCCACCATCGGCAACATGGTGCAGACCTCGGCCGCGATCAACCCGGGCAACAGCGGCGGCGCGCTGGTCAACCTGGACAGCCAGGTGATCGGCATCAACACCCTCGCCGCGACCGAGCCGCAGACCAACGGTGCGGCCGCCCCCGGCATCGGCTTCGCGATCCCGGCGTCCACCATCACCAGCATCACCGACCAGTTGATCAAGCAGGGCAAGGTCACCAACTCCGGCCGGGCCGCGCTCGGCATCACCGCCCGGACCAGCTTCAACCAGCAGTTCCAGCCGGCCGGCGCGGTCATCGTGGCGGTCAGCCAGGGCGGCCCGGCCGCCTCGGCGGGGCTCCAGGCCGGTGACGTCATCACCAAGATCGGCGACACCGCGGTCGACTCGCTGAACGCTCTGACCACCGCGCTCGCCTCGCTCACCCCGGGCAGCAAGGTCACCGTCACCTACACCAGGGACGGCACCAGCAAGACCGCCGACGTCACCCTCGGCACGCTGGAGAGCAGCTCCTAGCCCCTCCCGGGAGCCCCGGTGCGCCGGCCGGCCCGTACACCGCGCAAGGGTTCCGCGGGGCGGCCGCCGCACCGGACCGGCGCCGGGTCCTCGTTCGCTGCCTCGACGAGGACCCGGCGCCCTTTCGCGTTCGCGGGGGAGGCCGGCGTCAGCGCCGGGCGGCGCGGGTGCGCCAGGGCAGCTCGACGGTGACGGTGGTCGGGCCGCCCGCCGGGCTCTCCACCAGGAACACCCCGTCCACCGCCCGGATCCGCTCGGCCAGTCCGCCCAGCCCGCTGCCCGGGTAGGGGGCGGCCCCGCCCTTGCCGTCGTCCTGGACCAGCACCATCAGCTGGTTGTCCGAGCGCCAGACGTCGACCGAGGCGGTGCCGGCGCCCGCGTGCTTGGAGACGTTGGTCAGCAGCTCGCTGACGGTGAAGTAGGCGATGCCCTCGACCGCCGAGTCCGGGCGCTCCGGTTCGCCGTCCGGCCCGGCCAGGTCGACGTTCACCTTGACCCCGCCCGGGACGGTGCAGCGGGCCGCGACCGCGGACAGCGCCGCGTCCAGGCCGCGGTCGGTGAGCACCGCCGGGTGGATGCCGCGGGCCAGGTCGCGCAGCTCCTGGAGGGCCAGCTTCACCTCGCCGTGCGCGTTGTCGACCATCCGGGTGGCGGCCGCCATGTCCTCCTGGCTCTCCACCTCGCGCAGCCGCTCCTTGGCCATGCCGAGGTCCATCGCCAGCGCGACCAGCCGGGCCTGGGCGCCGTCGTGCAGGTCGCGCTCGATCCGGCGCAGGTCGGCGGCGGCGGTGTCGACCACGGTGCCGCGGTCGTCCTCCAGCTCGCGCACCCGTTCGGCCAGCGCGCCGGGGAAGAGCAGCGACTCGATCAGGATCCGGTCGACCGCCGCCATCGCCCTCACCACCACGGGCAGCACCGGCCACAGCACGATCACCGAGACCAGGGCGAGGGTGAAGCTCAGGATGCCCCAGGGCAGCATCAGCACGTTGTAGAGCGCCGAGCGCCAGTTCAGCAGGTCGGTGAGGTGGGCGATGGTGTACCCGACCATGCCCGGGCGGCGCGGCGTCACCGGCTCCGGCTCGTGGATCCGGGAGCCGTACGCCGTGCGGGCCCGGCTGCGGCCCAGCGCGCCCAGGGCGCGGGAGCCGGACAGGCCGGCGGCCAGCACCGGCAGGCCGATCACCGTCACCGACAGGCCGAGGCCGACCGACAGCGCGGTGACCGACAGCACGAAGCCGGCGATGCCCAGCGGGAGGTTCAGCATCAGGTGTCCGACCTGGCGCCACATCCGCGCGCCGTACAGCGGCGGGCGCTCCATCCGAGCGTCCTGCTCCTTGATGGCGTCGACGGCGCGGCGGTGCAGCTTCATCGGATCATCGGTCCCCTCGTTCGAGCTGGCGGGACCCAGCATCCCGAACCGGGGCGGCGATGTGCCATGGGGGTGATACATCTTCCCAACCGGGGGTTATCCCCACCCCCGGCCGGGCCCGCGGGGTTCGTTCGAGTGTCCACCGGACGTCTTGCGGAGCGGGCGGGTTTCGGGGGGAGTCGGGCCGTCCCCTTAGACTCACGCATTGGCCATGGTTAAGACCGTGTGAGCGAACGCCGTGGAACCGACCCGAGGGCGGGGCCGCGGCCGAGGTGGAGGCGAAGGCATGGAGGGGCAGCAGGCGGCTGCCGTCGCTGCCGACCCGGCGGTCGGCAGCGGCTACTTCGACGCGTACGCCGCGATGGGCCTGCTGGCCGTCATCGGGGTGCTCTTCGTGACCGTGGCGTTCACCGCCAACCGCCTGCTGCGGCCGGTGGTGTTTTCGCCGGAGAAGCTCCTGACCTACGAGTGCGGGGTCGATCCGGTGGGCGAGGACTGGGCGCACACCCAGGTCCGCTACTACGTGTACGCCTTCCTGTACGTGATCTTCGCGGTCGACGCGATCTACCTGTTCCCGTGGGCGACGGTCTTCGCCACCGCCGGGTACGGCGCCGGAACGCTGGTCGAGATGTTCCTCTTCATCGGCTTCCTCGCGGTCGGACTGCTCTACGCCTGGAAGAAGGGCGTTCTGGAATGGACGTGACACCCACCCACTCGCACGGCCCCCAGGGCGGCCCCGTCCCGCTCGGCCTGCCCGACCCCGCCCACCCCGGCGCCGTCGAGCACCGCGGCCTCGGCCCGCTGGCCCGGCTCGCGCCCGACCCGGTCAAGGTCGTGCTCAACTGGGGCCGCCGCTACAGCCTCTGGTGCTTCAACTTCGGCCTGGCCTGCTGCGCGATCGAGTTCATCGCCGCGTCCATGGCCAAGCACGACTTCATCCGGATGGGCGTCATCCCGTTCGCGCCCGGCCCCCGCCAGGCGGACCTGATGATCGTCTCCGGGACGGTCACCGACAAGATGGCGCCCGCCGTCAAGCGCCTCTACGAGCAGATGCCCGAGCCGAAGTACGTCATCTCCTTCGGCGCCTGCTCCAACTCCGGCGGCCCGTACTGGGACTCCTACTCCGTGACCAAGGGCGTGGACCAGATCATCCCGGTCGACGTCTACGTGCCCGGCTGCCCGCCGCGGCCGGAGGCGCTGCTCCAGGGCATCCTCAAGCTGCAGGAGAAGATCGCCGCCGAGTCGCTGCCCGGCCGCTACGCCGCGCCCGCGGCGGCGCTGCGCCGGCCGCTGGTGGCGGGGCCTTCCACCGATGGAGGAGTGTCGTGACCACGGCGGAGCAGTACGCGGCGTCGGTCGGGGAGTGGGCGACCGGCGCCGAGGCGTACGGGCTGATCACCGTCGACGTGCCAGCCGAGAACTGGATCGAGGCCCTCACCAACGCCCGGGACGTCCTTGGCCTGGGCTTCTTCGACTGGCTGAGCGCCGTCGACGAGCTCGCCGAGGGCTTCTCCGTGGTCGCCCACCTGGCCGCCGCCGAGGCGCCGGGCGTACGGCACCTCGCCGTGCGCACCCGGGTGCCGCGCGAGAAGGCCGCGCTGCCGAGCGCCGTCACGGTGTACGCCGGGGCCGCCTGGCACGAGCGCGAGACCCACGAGATGTTCGGCATCGACTTCCCCGGGCACCCGTACCTGGCCACCCTGCTGCTGCCGGACGGCTTCGAGGGGCACCCGCTGCGCAAGGAGTTCGTGCTCGCGGCGCGGGTCGCCAAGGCCTGGCCGGGCGCCAAGGAGCCGGGCGAGTCGGACCACGGCGACGGGCCCGCCCGGCGCAAGATGCAGCCGCCCGGTGTGCCGGACCCGAACGAGTGGGGCCCGCTCAAGGGCACCCTGCCGCCGGTCGCCGAGCGGCCCGCGCGCGGTGCGCGGGCGGCCGGTGCGGCGCGTACGCCCCGGGCGGCGGGCGCCGCCGCGGCCGCTGCCGCAGGTGCTCCGGCTGCCGAGGGTGCTCCGCCGGTGCGGGCTGACCGGCCGCGGCGGACCCGCTCGGTGGCCGAGGGGTCGGCGAGCCAGGCTCCGGCCGAGGCTCCTGCCGCTTCTGAGGCTCCGGGTGCCGAGGGTGCTCCGCCGGTGCGGGCTGACCGGCCGCGGCGGACCCGCTCGGTGTCCGACGGGTCGGTCAGCCAGACGGCCGACGCGGACGCCGGCGCCGGCGCCACCGAGGCGACGGCCGAACCCGCGGCTCCGGCCCGGCCCCGGTCCTCCGACGCGCCCTGGCACAACCCGGTGCCCGCCCACGACGGGAAGCCGTCGGGCGAGCCGGGTGAGCACGAGCCGGGTGAGAAGAAGGACGAGAAGTCGGCCGGAGCGGCCGACCAGGACGGAGACGGCGCGTGAACCTGCTCGACACGGTGCTCCGCTGCGTCGCCACCCTGGTCGTCTTCCTGGTCTTCCCGCTGGTCATCGGCCAGACCGAGCACAAGGTCATGGCGCACATGCAGGGCCGGCTCGGCCCGATGTACGCGGGCGGCTTCCACGGCTGGGCGCAGCTCGTCGCCGACGGCGTGAAGTTCGCGCAGAAGGAGGACATCGTCCCGGCCGGGGCGGACCGCCGGGTCTTCCAGCTGGCGCCCGCCGTCTCGCTGCTGCCGTACCTGTTCGTGCTGCTGGCGATCCCGGTCGGCCCGGACGGCTTCGTCGGCCAGGCGATCGACGCCGGGCTGTTCTTCGTGCTGGCCGTGATGGGCGTCGGGGTGATCGGCAAGCTGATGGCCGGCTGGGCCTCGGCGAACAAGTTCTCGCTGCTCGGCGGGCTGCGCACGGCCGCGCAGCTGATGTCGTACGAGTTGCCGATGGTGCTCGCGGCGGCCTCGGTGGCGATGGCCGCCGGCACCCTGTCGCTGCCCGGGATCGTGGACGCCTGGCAGTGGTACTGGCTGCCCTGGCAGATCATCGGCGCCTTCGTGTTCTTCACGGCCGGTCTGGCCGAGCTCCAGCGGCCGCCGTTCGACATGCCGGTCGCCGACTCGGAGATCATCTTCGGCGCGTACACCGAGTACACCGGTCTGCGCTTCGCGCTGTTCCTGCTGTCCGAGTACGTGGGCATCCTGGTGGTGTCGGCGCTGACGGCGGTGCTGTTCCTCGGCGGCTGGCACGGACCGATGTCCGACCAGCTCGGCTGGCTGTGGATGATCCTCAAGACCTTCGCACTGGCCTTCGTGGTCATCTGGCTGCGGGTCACCTACCCGCGCCTGCGCGAGGACCAGCTGATGCGCTTCGCGTGGATCGTGCTGATCCCGCTCGCGCTCGTCCAGCTGGCCCTGACCGGCATCATCAAGGTGGCGATCGCATGAGTTTTCCCGGAGCCGGCCTCGCCAAGGGCCTGGCCGTGACGCTGCGGACGATGACGAAGAAGAGCGTCACCGCGCAGTACCCCGACGTGCAGCCGGTGCTGCCGCCGCGTTCGCGCGGCGTCATCGCGCTGCTGGAGGAGAACTGCACGGTCTGCATGCTCTGCGCGCGCGAGTGCCCGGACTGGTGCATCTACATCGACTCCCACAAGGAGACGCTGCCGGCCGCCGACCCGAACGCCCGGGCCCGCACCCGCAACGTGCTGGACCGGTTCGCCATCGACTTCTCGCTCTGCATGTACTGCGGGATCTGCATCGAGGTGTGCCCCTTCGACGCGCTGTTCTGGTCGCCGGAGTTCGAGTACGCGGAGACCGACATCCACGAGCTGACCCACGAGCGGGAGAAGCTCCGCGAGTGGATGTGGACCGTCCCGGCGCCCCCGGCGCTGGATCCGGCGGCCGAGGAGCCCAAGGAGATCGCCACCGCGCGCAAGGCCGCGGACAAGCTGGCCGCGACCGCCGCGGCGGCTTCCGAGGAGAAGGGTGACGACGCGTGATCGGTGGCGCCACACTTCTCGCGGCGACCGGTTCCCTGGAGCCGGCCGCCCGTTCGTTCCTGTCCCCGACCGGCCAGGAGATCGTCTTCCTGCTGGTCGGCGTCGCGGTGCTCGGCTCGGCGGTCGTCTCGGTGACCACCAAGCAGCTGGTGCACGCGGCGCTCTGGCTGGTGGTCGCGCTCGGCGGCCTGGCGGTGGAGTTCCTGCTGCTCACGGCCGAGTTCATCGCCTGGGTGCAGGTGCTGATCTACCTGGGCTCGGTGGTCGTCCTGGTGCTGTTCGGGCTGATGCTCACCAAGGCGCCGATCGGGCGCTCGCCGGACGCCGACTCCAAGAACCGCTGGGTGGCCCTGGTCGTGGCGCTGGCCGCGGCCGGGACGCTGGTGACGCTGGTGGTCGACGCCTTCCGGACCTCCTGGATCGACCTCGGGGCGGGCGGCGGCTCGGCCGCCGTCACCGGGGCCAGCCTGTTCCGGCACTGGGTGCTGCCCTTCGAGGCGCTGTCCGTGCTGCTGCTGGCGGCGCTGGTCGGCGCGATCGTGCTGTCGCGCGGGTCCGGGCGCCGGGTGCCGAGGCCCCGGGCGGGCAAGGTGCGGGCCGGCCGGCCGGTCGGGTCGAACGGGACCGTGGCCGCGACCGCGCCGCGCGCCGCGACCGCGCCCGCAGCGGCCGTCGCGGAGGCGTCCGTGCCTGAGGCGTCCGCGCTTGAGGCGTCCGCGCCCGAGGAGGAGAGCTGATGCACCTCGCCTACCCCGTCGTCCTCGCCGCGCTGCTGTTCAGCGTCGGCGTGTACGGCGTGCTCGCCCGGCGCAACGCCGTCCTGGTGCTGATGTCCGTCGAGCTGATGCTCAACGCCGTCAACCTCAACCTGGTCGCCTTCGACGCCTGGCTGCGCGACTCGCTGCACGCCGGGCAGGCGCTCACCCTGTTCACCATCACCGTCGCCGCCGCCGAGATCGGGCTGGGGCTCGCCATCGTCCTGCTGCTGTTCCGGGCCCGGGGCACCGCGGACATCGACCGGGCCACCGCGCTCGGCGACCCGGCGGAGCCGTACACCCCCGCCGAGGAGCAGCCGGTCGCAGCCGAGGCACTGAAGGGCCGGGCCACCGCATGAACCTCGCCCTGCCCGCCCTCGTCCCCGCGCTGCCCGCGCTCGGTGCCGCCGCGACCCTGGCCGTCGGCAAGAAGGCGCCCGGACTGGCCCGGCCGCTGGCGATCGTCCCGGTCGCCGTCTCGGCCGTGCTCGCCCTGGTGGTCGCCCTCCAGCTCGGCACCGGCCAGACCCTGGACGCCGCCACCAGGCTCACCCCGACCGGCGGCCCGGACATCGCGCTGGCCGTCCACCTGGACGGCTTCACCTCACTGATCTCCGTGCTGGTCGGCCTGGTCGCCACCTGCGTCCAGGTCTACTCGACCGCCTACCTGAGGACGGATCCGCGCTACCCCTCGTACGCGGCGCTGGTCTCGCTGTTCACCGCGGCGATGTTCCTGGTCGTCTACTCGGGCGACCTGATCGTGCTGCTGGTCGGCTGGGAGGTCATGGGCGTCTGCTCGTACTTCCTGATCGGCCACCACTGGGAGACCGCCGACGCCCGCTCGGCCTCGCTCAAGGCCTTCCTGGTCACCAAGCTCGGTGACGTGCCGTTCCTGTTCGGGATCTTCCTGCTCGGCGCGGACGCCGGCAGCTTCCGGATCCCGGACGTCCTGGCGGCCGCGGGGGACGGAAAGCTCGGCCACCCGACGCTGATCGCGCTGCTGCTGCTCGCCGGAGTGGCCGGCAAGAGCGCGCAGTTCCCGCTGCACACCTGGCTCCCGGACGCGATGGCCGGTCCGACGCCGGTCTCCGCGCTGATCCACGCGGCCACCATGGTCGCTGCCGGCATCTACCTGGTGGCCCGGCTGATGCCGGTGTTCCTCCAGTCGGGCGCGGCGCTGGTGGTGCTCGCGGTGATGGCCGCCGTGACGATGATCGGCTCGGCGCTCTGCGCGCTCGCCCAGGACGACCTCAAACGGGTGCTCGCCTACTCCACCGTCGGCCAGCTCGGCTACATGGCCGGCGCGCTGGCCAGCGGCGACCGCGAGGCCTCGGTGTTCCACCTGGTCAGCCACGGCGCGTTCAAGGCGCTGCTGTTCCTGGCCGCCGGCGTGGTGATCCACGCCGCGCACACCAACTCGATCTCCGCGATGTCCCGGATCCCGGGGCTGCGCAAGCGGGTGCCGGACGCCTACTGGACGATGGGCATCGCGCTGGTCGCGCTGACCGGGCTGCCGCCGTTCTCCGGCTTCTTCAGCAAGGAGGCGGTGCTGACCGCCGCCGAGCACGCCGCCAAGGGCGAGGCACTGACCAACGGCCTCGGCCCCGCCTCGGCGGTGCCGCAGGCGGCCGGCTGGATCGTGCTGATCTCGGCCGCGCTCACCGCGCTGCTCACCGGCGCGTACGCGACCCGGTTGTTCCTGGTGGCCTTCCACAGCCCGCCCGGGGCGGCAGCGGCGGCACCCGCGGTGCTGCCCGCCACCGACCGGGGCGTGGTGGCCGCCGACCACGAGGCCGACGCGCCGTACTCGCCGGAGCCGGACGAGGCCGACCCGGCCACCGCCGAGCCGCCCGCGATGCGCTGGCCGCTCTGGCTGCTCGCCGTCCCGACCATGGGCTTCGGCGTCGCCGGGCTGCGCTCGGACTGGCTGCCCGCCCTGCTGGACGGCGGCTCGCTGCGCCCCACCGGCGTCACCGCTGTCACCGGCACCGGGCTCGCCGTGGTCGGTGTGCTCGCCGCGTACGGCGCCTGGCGCTCGGCCACCGCGCGGGTGACCACCGGCCACCCCGCCCCGGCCGCCGAGGTGATCGTCGCCGACCCCGGGCGCACCCTGCTGGGCCCGCTGTTCGGCCCGGCCCGGCACGGCTTCGGCGTCGACCGGCTGTACCACGTGCTGTTCGTCCGCCCGGTGACCGCCGCCGCCCGGCTGGTCCGCTTCCTCGACCGCGAGGTCGTCGAGGGCTACGTCCAGGGCAGCGGGATCGGCGCCAACCTGCTCGGCCGGGCCGTCCGGCTCGCGCAGACCGGCAACGTGCAGACCTACCTCAGCGCGCTGCTCGCCGGCGTCGTCCTGCTGGCCGTCCTGGTGGCGGTGTAGCCGGTGCCGTTCTCCTCCGCCCCCGTCCTCTCCACCGCCGCTAGGAGCCCCCGATGAATGCGGTCCTCATCGCCCTCCTGGTGCTGCCACTGCTCGGCGCCGCGCTCACCCTGGCGCCGGTGTTCGGCCCGGACCGGGCCGCCGCCGGCCGGCGGGCGCTGCGGCTGAACTCCGTGGTCACCGGCGCGGTGCTGCTGCTCTCCGTCGCCCTCGCGGCCGGCTTCGACCACGGCTCGCCGGCCCGGATGCAGGCCACCACCGACGCGGACTGGATCCCGGCCCTGCACGTGCGCCTCCACCTCGGCGTGGACGGCGTCTCGCTGCCGCTGATCGTGCTGACCGCGCTGCTCACCTTCCTCTGCGCGCTGTACTCGGAGAAACGGCTGCCGGACGGGGAGCACGTCCCCTCGCCGCAGGCCTTCGTCGGGCTGTTCCTCCTCCTCGAAGTCGGCATGCTCGCCACCTTCGCGGTGCTGGACCTCCTGCTCTTCTTCCTGGCCTTCGAGATCGTGCTGATCCCGATGTACTTCCTGATCGCCCGCTGGGGGAGCGGCGCGAAGACCCCGGCCGCCAACCGGTTCATCCTCTACACGCTGCTCGGCTCGGCCGTGATGCTGCTCGGCTTCCTGCTGATCGGCAGCAAGGCCGGCACCTTCGACATGCAGGCGCTGGCCGCCGGGCACGGTCACGGCCTGAGCCACACCACCCAGGTGATCGCCGCGCTGGCGATCATGGTCGGGCTCGCGGTCAAGGCCCCCGCCTGGCCGCTGCACAGCTGGCTCCCCGACGCGCACACCGCCGCTCCGACGGTCGGCTCGGTGCTGCTCGCCGGTGTGCTGCTGAAGATGGGCACCTACGGTCTGGTCCGCGTCCTCCTGCCGGTCGTGCCGGACGGCACCGCGACGCTCGCCCCCTACCTGGGCGCCTTCGCCGCCGTCGGCATCGTCTACGGCTCGCTGGCCTGTCTGGCGCTGGCCCGCCCCGGATCCAAGGGCGACCTCAAGCGCCTGATCGCGTACTCCTCCGTCGGCCACATGGGCTTCGTGCTGCTCGGCATCGCCTCCCTCACCCCGGTGGGCGTCAACGGCGCGTTGTTCGCCAACATCGCCCACGGTCTGATCACCGGCCTGCTGTTCTTCCTGGTCGGGGCCGTCAAGGACCGCTACGGCACGGCGGACCTCGACACCCTCTCCGGTGCCACCGGCGCGGCCCTGTACGGCCGGGCGCCCCGGATCGGCGCGCTGCTCGCCTTCGCCGCCGTCGCCAGCCTCGGGCTGCCCGGGCTGGCCGGCTTCTGGGGTGAGCTGCTCGCCATGTTCGGCGCCTTCGACCCGGCCGCCGGCCTGTCGCGCCCCGCCTTCGTCACCTACATGGTCCTGGCCGGCCTCGGCACCCTCCTCACCGCCGGCTACCTGCTGATCGTGGTCAAGCGCGTCTGCATGGGTGACCCCGCGCAGCCCGCGCCGGTGGGCGAGGTGCCCGACCTGCGCCCGTACGAGGCCGTCAGCTGGACGCCCCTGGCCGCGCTCACGCTGGTGGCCGGCCTCTGGCCGGCCCTCCTGCTCGGGCTCTCCGACCCCGCCGTCAAGCACCTCCTCGGGGGTGGCTGACCGTGCTCGCAGCCCACACCGCCGCACTCGGACCTCACTCCACGGGGCAGCACACTGTGACCTCCCTCGCCGTAGCCAACCCGGGCAGCCTGATCCAGTCCGTGGACTGGGTGGCGATCGCGCCCCCGCTGATCGTCGCGGTGGCCGCCCTCGCCGTGCTGGTCACCGACCTGTTCCTGCCCGAGCGGCACAAGCGGTGGCTCGGCCGCCTCGCCGTGGCCGGACTCGCCCTCGCCCTCATCGCACTCCTCCCCCTCACCGGGGGATCACCCCGGGCGACCTTCTGCCTCCGGAACGTAGCAGGGGCCACTGACAGCGGAGGCTGTTCGTACGTCGCCGACCACTTCGCCCTGGTGTTCCAGCTGCTCGCCCTCGGCGGCGCGCTGATCGCGGCACTGCTGTCGATGCACACCGTCGAGGACCAGAAGCTGCCCCGCGGCGAGTACTGGTTCCTGCTGCTCTCCAGCGCCACCGGCGCCGCCCTGCTGCCCGCCTCCCGCGACCTCGCCACCATGGTGATCGCCCTGGAGGTCGCCTCGCTGCCCGCCTTCGCCCTGGTCGCGCTGCGCCGGGACGGGCGGGGCGCGGAGGCCGCGCTCAAGTTCTTCGTCTCCTCGGTGACCGCGACCGCCGTGATGCTGCTGGGCATCGGCTTCGTCTACGCGGCCAGCGGCAGCCTGCACCTCGGCGCCGTCGCCCAGGGCCTGGAGCACGCGCCCGGCCAGCTGAAGCCGCTGGCCGAGGCCGGGGCCGTGCTGACCCTGGTCGGCTTCGCCTTCAAGGTCGCCGCCGTCCCGTTCCACTTCTGGGTGCCCGACACCTACACCGGCGCCCCGCTGCCGGTGGCCGGCTACCTCTCGGTGGTCGGCAAGGCGGCCGGCCTGTCCGGGCTCGCGCTGGCCACCACCATCGCGTTCCGCCCCTACGCCCACACCTGGGGCCTGGTGCTGGCCGTGCTGGCCGCCGTCACCATGACCGTCGGCAACGTCGGCGCGCTGCGGCAGCGCTTCGACACCCGGTACAGCGCGGTGCGGCTGCTGGCCTGGTCCTCGGTCGGCCAGGCCGGGTACCTGCTGGTGCCGCTGGCCGCGGCCGGCTACGCGCCCACCGGCGCCGACCCGCTCGGCGCGACCGCCGCGTACGCGCTGATCTACGGGGTGGTCAACCTAGGCGCCTTCGGGGTGGTCGCCGCCGTCGGCCGCCGGGCCGGGACCAGGGTGGACGACTTCCGCGGCCTGTTCGCCCGCAACCGCTGGACGGCGCTCGCGCTGGCCTTCTTCCTGCTCTGCCTGGCCGGGCTGCCGCCGGGCGTGATCGGCCTGTTCGGCAAGGTCGTGGTGTTCCGCGCGGCGGTGGACGCCGGGCTGGGCTGGCTGGCCGTGGTGATGGCCGTCAACGTGGTCGTCGCCCTCTCCTACTACCTGCTGTGGACGGCGCGGCTGTTCGCCCCGGCCCCGGCCGACGCCGAGGCCGAGGAGGGGGCCGAGGGCGGCGCCGACCGGCGGCTGCCGGTCGGCCTGACCGCCACGCTGGGGCTCACCGCCTCGGTCGCGGTGGTGCTCTCGGTCGCCCCGCAGCTGGTCCTCCAGGTGGCCGGCGGCTCGCTGTTCTGAGCCGCCGACCGGGTGTCGCGTCGGTCACAAGGGAACAAGGTCCCGGGCCCCGCCCGTTGAGCGGGCAAGAGGGACGAGGCAGAAAGGGCTTCCCCACCGCACCACTGGAGGGCCTGACGTGCACAGCCGGCACAACGGACTGAGGACCGCCGTCCTGCTCGGTGGCCTCTCGGCGCTGATCCTGGTGATCGGCGGTTTCTTCGGCCGGACCGGCTTCGTGATCGCCCTGCTGGTCGCCCTCGGGACGAACGCCTACGCCTACTGGAACAGCGACAAGATCGCGCTGCGGGCCATGCGGGCCCGGCCGGTCAGCGAGTTCGAGGCGCCGGGGCTGTACCGGATCGTGCGCGAGCTCTCCACCTCGGCCCGCCAGCCGATGCCCCGGCTCTACATCTCCCCGACCCCGGCCCCGAACGCCTTCGCCACCGGCCGCAACCCGCGCAACGCGGCGGTCTGCTGCACCGAGGGCATCCTGCGGATCCTGGACGAGCGCGAGTTGCGCGGCGTGCTCGGGCACGAGCTCAGCCACGTCTACAACCGGGACATCCTGATCTCCTCCGTCGCCGGGGCGCTGGCCTCGGTGGTGATGTTCCTGGTGAACTTCGCCTGGCTGGTCCCGTTCGGCCGCAACGAGGACGACGACGGCCCGGGGCTGTTCGGAATGCTCGCGATCATGATCCTCGGGCCGATCGCCGCCGGGCTGATCCAGCTGGCGGTCAGCCGCTCCCGCGAGTACCAGGCCGACGCCGACGGCGCCCGGATCACCGGCGACCCGCTCGCCCTCGCCGGCGCCCTGCGCAAGCTCGACGCCGGCACCCGCCAGCTGCCGCTCCCGCCGGAGCCCCAGCTGCAGACGGCCAGCCACCTGATGATCGCCAGCCCGTTCCGCCCGGGCGAGGCGGGCGCGCGGCTGTTCTCCACCCACCCGCCGATGGCGGAGCGGATCGCCCGGCTGGAGCGAATGGCCGGGTACCGGCAGTAGCGGACCGGTCGGTGCTGCTGCTGGGCGAGGGCCCGCCGGTGGTCGCACCGCTGACGGCGGCGGTGGTGCTGGGCTGCATCGCGGTCACCCGGCGGGCCCGCGCGTAGTGCGGGCCCGAACCCCCGCGTTGAGCCGTCCGGAGGAGCCCTCCGCTCGTTAGGATGACCCCGCGCCCCGCGTCGGTCCGGGGTGCGGCATCCGGAGGGAGTGGGCCGTCATGGCAGACGAGAGGCACGCCCCGGCGTCCGGGGACGCGCCGACCCGGCGGCGCGGCCAGGGCGAGCTGGAGGCACAGGTGCTGGCGGTGCTCCAGCTGGCGCCCGGCCCGGCGAGCGCGGGGTGGGTCCAGGAACGCCTGGAGGGCGATCTGGCGTACACCACGGTGATGACCATCCTGTCCCGGCTGCACGCCAAGAACGCCGTCTCCCGGAGCCGCGCCGGCCGCTCCTACCTGTGGCAGGCCTCGGCCGACGCCGCCGGGCTGGCCGCGCTGCGGATGCGACGGATGCTCGACGGCGAGGCGGACCGGGACGCCGTACTCGCCAGCTTCGTCACCGCGCTGCTGCCGCACGACGAGGAACTGCTGCGGGCGCTGTTGGACGCCGCGTCCGCGGATCCGGCAGCGGACGACCGTGAGAGCTGACCCGTGGGCTTCTTCGTCTTCCTCCCGCTCATCCTGCCGCTGACCGCGGTGCCGATCGCCCGGCTGACCGAGCAGCACCTGCACCCGCGCGGCGCCGCCCGGCTGATGACCGTGATCAGCGCCGTGATGGCGGTGTGCAGTGTGCTCTGCCTCGGGCTGATCGGCGTGGTGGGCACCGCGCAGATCCCCGGCAACCCGCTGCCGGACAGCTGGTCCGACCCGGAGGTGCGGCACGCGCTGCCGTACCACGAGACGGTCGGCACGGCCGCGATGTGGCTCCTGGTGCTGGTCGGCTTCGCCTGCTCCCGGACGGTCGTGCGGCACCTTCGGGTCCGCTCCCGGGCCCGGCGGGCGCTGGTCGGGCTGCCCGAAGGGCCGGCCGAGGCCGGTGACCTCGCGGTACTGCCGGACCGCAGCCCGTACGCCTACGCGCTGCCCGGCTCGCCCGGGCGGGTGGTGGTCTCCACCGGGATGCTGGCCGGGCTGGCCGAGGACGAGCGGGAGGCGCTGCTCGCGCACGAGCGCGCGCACCTGCGCCACCGCCACCACCGCTACCTGCTGACCACTCAGCTCGCCGCCTGCGTCAACCCGTTCCTGCGGCCGCTGCAGGCGGCGGTGGCGTTCAGCGCGGAGCGGTGGGCGGACGAGGAGTCGGCCCAGGCGGTGGGGGACCGGCGGATCACCGCCCGGGCGGTGGCCCGGGCGGCCCTGGTCTCGCACGCCGCCCCGGCGCCCGGTTTCGCGGCCTTCGCGGCCCCGGCCGCCGCCCAGCCCGGCCCGGTGCCGCGCCGGGTGGCCGCGCTGCTCGGCCCGGTGCCGACGGCCCGCAACTGGCCGCCGGCCAAGACCCCGGCGGGCCTGGCGGCGATGGTCGCCGCGGTCGGCACGGCGGCCTCGGCGCTGTGCGCGCTGAACGCGGCGGTGGCGCTGCTGGTGGTGCTCAAGGCCGTCACGCCGCTCTAGGGCTGGCCCTGGCCGTCGTGGCCGTCGAGGCTCTCCCGGAGCCGGCGGAACTCCGCGGCCAGCGCGTCCAGGGTGTAGTGGGCGTTGAGGCCGCTCGGGTTGGGCAGGACCCACACCTCGGTGTCGCCGATCCCCTCCGGCTGGCGCCCGATCGCGGCCTGCCGCCGGCCGAAGGCCGTCCGGTAGGCGCCGATGCCGAGCACCGCGAGCACCCGGGGCCGCAGCCGCAGCACCCGCTCGCGCAGCGCCGCGCCGCCCGCGCGCAACTCCTCGGCGGTGAGTTCGTCCGCCTTGGCGGTGGTGCGCGGGGCGACGTTGGTGATGCCGAGGCCGAGGGCGGGCAGTTCGCCCTGTTCGTCGGGGCGGTACTGGCGTTCGGTGAACCCTGAGCGGTGCAGGGCGGGCCAGAAGCGGTTGCCGGGGCGGGCGAAGTGGTGCCCGGTGGCGCCGGACCACAGGCCCGGGTTGATGCCGCAGAACAGCACCCGCAGTCCGGGCCCGGTGATGTCCGGGATGGTGGTGTCCTGGGCGGCCCGGAGCTGCTCGGGGGTGGGTTTCACCGGCTTGGTCGGCTTGGTCGGCTTCGGCTGTGTCATCGGTGGCGGTGTCGGCGTCGGCTTCACCGGGCCAAGTCTGCCGTGGCCGCGATCGGCGCCGTGCGGCGGTCGCGCAGCCAACGCAGGCCGAAGACGACCACGGCGGCGTACGTCCAGCCGACGAAGACGTCCACGATGAAGTGCTCGGCGCCGTAGACCAGGGTGAACGCCATCGCGAGCGGATAGGCGACCAGCAGGGCGCGCAGCCAGGGCCGGGCGGTGGGCCAGAAGAGGAACAGCAGCATCGCCGGGTAGGCGGAGTGCAGCGAGGGCATCGCGGCGACGTCGTTGGCGAACTGGCTGCCGTTCTCCAGCAGCGAGTCGGCCTGCGGCAGCCCCATGGTGGAGATGGTCTCCCAGACCACCCGGTGCAGCTGCGGCAGGTTGCCCTGCTGGGCGACCAGCCACGGCGGGTCGGCCGGGTAGAGGAGGTAGGTGGCGAAGCCGGCGAAGGTCAGCGTGAAGTAGCAGGCGAGCAGTTGCCGGAAGCGCTGGTGGGCGCGCCGCCAGAGGACGGCGAGCAGGACGAAGACGACCAGGAAGTGGGAGAGGTAGACGGCCGTCGCGGCGTAGTCGTACCAGTGCGGTGAGCCGGGGGTGTAGAGGGCGTGCTGGATCCGTACGGTCCAGGTCTCGCCGAAGCCGAGCACCTCGTCGAAGCGCAGTTGGGGCAGCCAGTGCGGGGCCCAGGGGGTGTGGGCGCCGTAGCCGCGCAGCAGGGAGTAGGCCCAGACCACGGCCATCACCGGGATCCAGTCGCGCAGCACCAGCAGGAAGCCGCGGGAGCCGTGGCCGCTGTGGACGGCGGCGGTGAGCAGGGCGCCGATCAGCCAGAGGAACACCACGTCGTTGGCGAAGGCCATGCCCTGGGTGGCCAGGAACCAGACGAAGGCGGTGAGGTAGGCCGGCCAGGCCAGCAGCCGCAGTCTCGACAGGCCGGTTCGGCGGTCGCGGTCGGTCACGGGACGCAGTCGTCCGGCCCGCACCGGGGGCGGCGGGGCCGGGCTCAGCAGCTTCGTCATGCTCACCGAAACTAGCAACGCAAGCTTGGAGGACTCTGGGTGAACTATGACCGGCTCGTAAGAAAATCGCACTTGCGGGTCAAATCTCGGCGGACGAAGGTCCCGAAACTCGGACGAACGGTTCGTCGAGTCGGCCTCGTCGGCCGGTTCAGGACACGGTGCCGAGCTCATGCGGAGTGTTGTTGAAGCGCCGTCCGCCGTTCGCCGTCACCGTGACGATGTCCTCGATCCGCACCCCGAACCGGCCGGGCAGGTAGACACCGGGCTCGATCGAGAAGCACATCCCGGGCACCAGCGGCCGCTCCTCGCCCTCGACCAGGTACGGCGGCTCGTGGGTGGTGATCCCGATGCCGTGGCCGGTGCGGTGGATGAAGTACTCGCCGTAGCCGCCGTCCGTGATCACCCGTCGGGCGATCCGATCGATCTCCTGGCAGCTCACCCCGGGCCGGACCGCCTCGAAGGCGGTCTGCTGGGCGAGCCGGACCAGGTCGTGCACCCTCCGCACCTCGTCCGGGACGTCCGGGCCGACGTGCACGGTGCGGGTGGTGTCGGAGCCGTAGCCGTCCTTGAGGCCGCCGAAGTCCAGCACCACGGTGTCGCCGCTGCGGATGGTCCGGTCCCCGGCCTCGTGGTGCGGGTTGGCGCCGTTGGGGCCGGAGCCGACGACGGTGAAGTCGACCTGGCTGTGCCCGTACTGGATGAGCAGTGCGCCGAGGTCGGCCGCCACGTCGGTCTCCCGGCGGCCGGCGAAGGGGACCTCCAGGATGCCCCGGTAGGCGGCGTCCGCGGCGCCGCCGGCCGCGGCCAGCCGCTCCAGCTCCTCCGGGTCCTTGACCGCCCGCAGCATCGGCAGGGTCTCGGTGAGCGAGGTGAAGGCGGTGCCGGGCAGTGCGGACTGGAAGCCGAGCAGGTGCATCGCCCAGGCGTTGTCGGAGACGCCGTACCGGCCGGCCGGCTCGAACAGCGGACCGGCGGTGGCGTACGGGTCCTCGCCGTCGGACCAGTCGAGCAGGTCGACGGCCGGGGCGCCGAGCGCCTTCTCGGCGTCCGGGCGCTCCAGCTTGGGGACGACCAGCGCGGGCCGGCGCCCGGCGGTGAGGACGAGGGCGGTGAGCCGCTCGGTGATCGCGGTGGGCTGGTAGCCGCACAGGTAGGTCAGGTCGGGGCCGGGGGCGACCACCAGGCCGGCCAGCCCGGCCGCGGTCGCCTCGGCGGTGGCCCGGGCCATCCGGGCGGTGTGGTCCTCGGTGGTGAACGGACGGGGCACGGTCGCTCCTCCTGGGGCCGGCTTCACCGGACTGGGCCGGACGGACTGCGGTTCTTCGATGGTCGCCGACTTCTCGCAACCACGCCACGGTCAGCGGCTGTTGGCGAAGTGCCGGAGGAACAGCGCCTCCACGTGGGCCATCCGCCGGATCTCCTCCGGGTCGACGCTCTCGTTCGGCGCGTGGATCAGGCAGCGCGGCTCCTCGACGCCCATCAGCACGATCTCCGCCTCGGGGAAGGTGGTGGCCAGGACGTTGCAGAGCGGGATCGAGCCGCCCTGGCCGAGGAAGGACATCGGCTTGCCGTAGACCTCCTGCATCGCCTTGTCGAGCGCGGCGTACGCGGGCCCGCCGGTGTCGGCCCGGAACGGCGCGCCGGCGCTCTCCCGTTCCACCTCGACCCGTACGCCCCAGGGCGCGGCGGCCTCCAGGTGGGCGACCAGGGCGTCCTGGGCCGCTCGGGCGTCGGTGCCGGGCGGCACCCGCAGGCTCACCCGGGCCCGGGCGGTGGCCGGGACGGCGGCGGCGGAGCCGACCACGGGCGGGCAGTCGATACCGAGGACGGTGACCGCGGGGCGGGCCCAGAGCCGGTCGGCGACGGTGCCGGAACCGGTCAGCCGGACGCCGTCCGGCACGCCGGCGTCGGTGCGGAACCGGCTCTCGTCGTACCCGGCGCCGCTCCAACTGCCCTGGCAGTCGAGACCGTCGATCAGGGTGCCGCCGTCGGCCCCGCGCAGCGAGTCCAGCATCCGGATCAGCGCGGCGAGGGCGTCCGGGGCGGGGCCGCCGAACATGCCGGAGTGCACGTCGCCGGTGAGGGCCCGGACGCCGACCACCACGGTGACCACTCCGCGCAGCGAGGTGGTGGCGGTGGGGACGCCGACGGCGGCGTTGCCGGTGTCGCAGATCAGCAGGGCGTCCGCGTGCAACTCCCCGGCGTGCGGGGGCACGTACCGCTCCAGGCCGCCGGTGCCCTGCTCCTCGGAGCCCTCGACCACCAGCTTGAGGCCGACCGGGACGGCCTCGCCGAGCGCCCGCAGCGCGGTGAGGTGCATGACGATGTTGCCCTTGCAGTCGGCGGCGCCGCGCCCGTACCAGCGGCCGTCGCGCTCGGTGAGCCGGAACGGCGGGGACGTCCAGGCGGCGTCGTCGAGCGGGGGCTGGACGTCGTAGTGGCTGTACAGCAGCACGGTCGGGGCACCGGGCGGCGGCGGGCGGTGGCCGACCACGGCGTGGCTGCCGTCCGGGGTCTCCTCCAGGTGGACGTCGCGCAGACCGGCCTCGGTGAAGGCGGCGGCGACCCACTCGGCGGCCTCCCGGCACTTCGCCGGCGGGTACTGCCGGGGGTCGGCGACGGACGGGATGGCCACCAGCTCGGCCAGGTCGGCCTGCGCCCGGGGCATCAACTCATCGATCCGGCGGGCGAGTTCGTCGGTCATCTGAAGCTCCTACTTGCGGACGGTGTCGCGCAGGTCGAGGTCGTCGATCCGGTCCTGGACGGCGGCGAGGCGGTCCGGGCAGTACACCGAGAGCACGATCGCCTCGGCCCGCACCGTCTCGCGGTCGGACAGCACCGGGCGCTGGCCGGGCCCGCCGGCGCCGTTGGACATCCCGTACGACCACTGCGCCTGGCTGAGCGCGTTCGCCGGGTCGGCGCAGACCGCGCCGCCGTCCTCGCCCAGGGTGCGGACGATCTGGTCCCGGGTGGGCACCGGATAGCCGGCCGAACTCAGCCGGTCGGAGAGCTGCTCCGCCTTCCGGGCGGCCAGGTCGGTGGCGTGCAGCTGGGTGAACGACAGCAGGCCGGTGATCAGCATCGCGACCAGCAGGGCGATCGAGCCGAGGTAGATCCAGCGGTGCCGGGAGGCCATCACACTCCTGGTCATCACGCTCCTGGTCATCACGTGCCTCCGTCCGTTCCGCGCAGCTCCTGGGCCTCCTGGGCGGCCAGCTCGGCCGCGGCCCCGGGCGAGCGCCAGCCCGGCTTGCGCAGCCGCAGGAAGAGGTAGGGGATGACCAGGCCGAGCAGCAGCAGGCCGCCGCCGACGATCCCGATGTACGTCCAGACGCTGCCGCTGCCGAACTGCGAGGACGGCACGAAGCCGATCCCCATCGCGGCGGCCGAGGCGAGCAGGCCGATCACGCAGATCGGCACCAGGGCCGGGGCCCGGTAGCCGCGCGGGTGGTCCGGCTGGGTGCGACGCAGCCGGATCGCGGCGGTGAACATCAGCAGGTAGACGATCAGGTACACCTGGGTGGTGATCACCGAGAAGATCCAGTAGGCGCTGGAGACGTTCGGGATCAGCGCGTACAGCAGGGCGATCGCGGTGGTGATCACGCCCTGGGTGACCAGCAGGTTCTGCTGGACGCCCTCCCGGTTGAGCTTCTGCAGGAACGGCGGCAGGTAGCCCTCCTGGCGGGAGATCATCAGCAGGCCCTTGGAGGGCCCGGCCAGCCAGGTCAGCATGCCGCCGAGCGAGGCGGCGATCAGCGCCACCGCGATGACCGGGGTGAGCCAGCCGATGTCGAAGTACTGGAAGAAGGCGTCGAAGGCCTGCATCACCCCGGCGGTGAGGCTCAGTTCGCTGGACGGCACCACCCAGCTGATCGCCAGCGCCGGCAGGATGAAGATCGCCAGCACCATCGCGGAGGCGGTGAACATCGACCGCGGGAACTCCCGGGCCGGGTCGCGCAGCGAGGAGACGTGGACCGCGTTCATCTCCATGCCGGAGTAGCTGAGGAAGTTGTTGACGATCAGCACCAGGCTGGCCAGGCCGGTCCACTGCGGGAACAGGTGCGCGGCGTCCATCGGCGCGGCGGAGGCGTTGCCCTCGCCGAGGAAGACGAAGCCGAGCACCACCAGCAGGGTGCCGGGGATCAGGGTGCCGATCACCAGGCCCATCGAGGAGAGCCCGGCCACCGCCTTCGTGCCGCGTGCGGAGACCCAGACGCCGGTCCAGTACAGCACCATGATCACGACCGCGGTGTACGGGCCGTTGCTGGCCAGCCGCGGGTTCACCACGTACGCGACGGTCGAGGCCACGTACGCCAGCAGCGACGGGTAGTAGAAGATCGTCATCGCGAACTGGCACCAGACCGCCAGGAAGCCCATCGGCTTCGACAGCCCCTCCGAGACCCAGCGGTAGACGCCGCCCTCCCAGCCGGAGGCCAGCTCGGCGGAGACCAGCGCGGTCGGCAGCAGGAACACGACCGCCGGGACGAGGTAGAGGAAGACGCAGGCCAGCCCGTAGACCGCCATGGTCGGGGCGGAGCGCAGGCTGGCCACCGAGCTGGTGGTCATCAGGGCCAGCGTGACCCAGGACATCCGCGGGGCGGTGGCCAGCCGGCTGGCCACCGCCC
>NZ_JBHXEG010000054.1:0-62410 GCF_042724935.1 Kitasatospora sp. NPDC127060 | reverse complement strand
CGTGTCGTGTGGATGGACAGCTGTCCTCCGGGGCGCTTCTGGCCCGGTGCCGACGGTCGGCGGGCGCTGCGCCACCTCCTTCGTCGGCGGCTTGGCCCTTCTCCCTTTCGGCACCGGCGCGTCCCTTCGGCTCGGGGCGGGTTGCTCGCCCGCTCGCCTCCGGGGCGTTCCCCCCTCGAACCGCACTGAACTGGGGCAAAGCGCCCCCGACGGGCCCCACGCGATAGCCTGGGCCACGATTGACGGGGCCGCGCCCGTGGCGGGCGAGGCGCCCAGCAGCGCCCGGGGGCGCCCCGGGCGGCCGACGAAGCGAGGGGTAGCCCAGCCGTGCGCATTGCCAGGTTTTCCGTCCGGGAGGGGAGCCCTGCCGCCGGCAGCGTCTCCTTCGGCGTGGTCGAGGGGAACCCCTCCCAGCCCGACTCGCTGGTCGTCCACGAGCTGGCCGGCCACCCGTTCGGCCAACCCCAGCCCACCGGCGAGAGCTACCGCTTCCAGGACGTCCGGCTGCTCAGCCCGATGCTCCCCAACAAGATCGTGGCGGTCGGTCGCAACTACGCGGCGCACGCGGCGGAGCTGGGCAACGACGTCCCGGACGTCCCGCTCACCTTCTTCAAGCCGTCCACCTCGGTGATCGGCCCGACCGAGAACATCGCGTACCCGCCGTTCTCCTCGGACGTCCACCACGAGGCCGAACTCGCCGTGGTGATCGGCCGGATGTGCCGCGAGGTGCCGCTGGACCGGGTGCCCGAGGTGATCCTCGGCTACACCTGCGCCAACGACGTCACCGCCCGGGACGTCCAGCAGCGCGAGGGGCAGTGGGCCCGGGCCAAGGGCTTCGACACCGCCTGCCCGCTCGGCCCGTGGATCGAGACCGACCTCGACCCGAGCGACCTCGCCGTCACCTGCACGGTCAACGGCGAGCTCCGCCAGACCGGTCGCACCTCCCTGATGATCCGCTCGGTCGCCGAACTGGTCGTCCACATCTCCGAGGCCATGACGCTGCTGCCCGGCGACGTCATCCTCACCGGCACGCCCGCAGGGGTGGGCCCCCTCAACGTCGGCGACGAGGTCGCCGTCTCCATCGAAGGCATCGGCACTCTCACCAACAAGGTGATCAAGCGTGGCTAACACTGACCCGGCCGTCCGGGTTCGCTTCTGTCCGTCCCCGACCGGCAACCCCCACGTGGGCATGGTCCGCACGGCCCTGTTCAACTGGGCCTACGCCCGCCACACCGGCGGCAAGCTGGTCTTCCGGATCGAGGACACCGACTCCGCCCGCGACTCCGAGGAGTCGTACGGCCAGCTGCTCGAGGCCATGAGCTGGCTCGGCCTGGACTGGGACGAGGGCCCGGAGGTCGGCGGCCCGCACGCGCCGTACCGCCAGTCGCAGCGGATGGACATCTACGCCGACGTCGCCCGCCGCCTCCAGGAGGCCGGCCACGCGTACCACTGCTACTGCAGCACCGAGGAGCTGGACGCCCGCCGCGAGGCGGCTCGCGCGGCCGGCAAGCCCTCCGGCTACGACGGCCACTGCCGCGACCTGACGGACGACCAGGTCGCCGTCTTCAAGCTGGAGAAGCGCGAGCCGATCCTGCGCTTCCGGATGCCCGACCGGACCATCTCCTTCGACGACCTGGTGCGCGGCACGCTCACCTTCGAGCCGGAGAACGTGCCGGACTACGGCATCGTCCGGGCCAACGGCGCCCCGCTGTACACCCTGGTCAACCCGGTGGACGACGCCCTGATGGGCATCACCCACGTGCTGCGCGGCGAGGACCTGCTGTCCTCCACCCCGCGGCAGATCGCGCTGTACGCGGCGCTCGCCGAGATCGGTGTCGGCGAGGGCACCACCCCGCGCTTCGGCCACCTGCCGTACGTGATGGGCGAGGGCAACAAGAAGCTCTCCAAGCGCGACCCGCAGTCCTCGCTCAACCTGTACCGCGAGCGCGGCTTCATCCGCGAGGGCCTGCTCAACTACCTGTCCCTGCTGGGCTGGTCGCTGGCCGAGGACCGCGACCTGTTCGACATGGACGAGATGGTCGCCGCCTTCGACGTGGCCAAGGTGAACTCCAACCCGGCCCGCTTCGACCTGAAGAAGTGCGAGGCGATCAACGCCGAGCACGTCCGCCGGCTGGCCCCGGAGGACTTCGTCCGGCGCCTGGTGCCGTTCCTCCAGGGCCCCGGCCTGCTGCCGGCCGAGCCGACCGCCGAGCAGCTGGACCTGCTGGCCCGGATCGCGCCGCTCACCCAGGAGCGGATGGTCGTGCTCAGCGAGATCGTGAACATGGCCGGCTTCCTGTTCGTCGACCCGGCCGACTTCGCGGTGGACCCGGACGACGCCGCCAAGGTGCTGACCGCCGACGCCGGCCCGGTGCTGGAGGCCAGCGTCAAGGCGCTGGAGGAGCTCGCGGACTTCACCCCGGAGCCGATCCAGGCCGCGCTGCGCGAGGCGCTGGTGGAGGGCCTGGGCATCAAGCCCAAGTTCGCCTTCACGCCGCTGCGGGTGGCCGTCACGGGCCGCCGGGTCTCGCCGCCGCTGTTCGAGTCGATGGAGCTGCTCGGCCGCCCCGAGACGCTGCGTCGCGTCCGCTCCGCCCTGGACGCCCTGCCGGCCGCCCAGTAGGGGCCCGGCAGTCGCCCAGGACCCCGCCCCGGCGGGCCGCTGAGCAGCCCGCGGGCCCGGCTCTGTGCCGGGCCCGCGGTGCATCCGGAGGTCACCGGACGGCCTCCCGGCCGCTGCCTGCGGTTATCGATTTTGGAGCCAGGGCAGACGTCGGGTAATGTTCTTTCTGCGCCGCCCGGGAGGGAACGGACGAGGGAGCGAAAGCCCCTCGGAACGGTACCGACCGAGAGGCGCGACGCCTGAGAAGGCCCCGCCGGGGTTCAACTCTGGTGGGGTATGGTGTAATTGGCAGCACGACTGATTCTGGTTCAGTTAGTCTAGGTTCGAGTCCTGGTACCCCAGCGCAGTACGATCGGCAACGGTCGGACGGCAGTACAAATGAAGATCCAAGCCCCCGTTGTGTAGCGGCCTAGCACGCTGCCCTCTCACGGCAGTAGCGCCGGTTCGAATCCGGTCGGGGGTACTGATCTCGCAAGGGATCGCCAGGATGCCCCCGTTGTGTAGCGGCCTAGCACGCTGCCCTCTCACGGCAGTAGCGCCGGTTCGAATCCGGTCGGGGGTACTTCAGAGCAGGAAGCCGGTGGGCTCGCCCATCGGCCCTTGCTTTGTGTTGGGGTATGGTGTAATTGGCAGCACGAGTGATTCTGGTTCATTTAGTCTAGGTTCGAGTCCTGGTACCCCAGCCAGAAATTGGAAAGGCCCCCGGCGGGGCCTTTTTGCTTTCCCCGGTGAATGCTGACGAAGGCCCCCGCTCGACTCCGAGCGGGGGCCTTCGGCTGTTTTCGGTGGGGGAGTGGGGGCGGGTGGGGGGCGGTGGGGGAATTCGGCCGGGTCAGCTCCGGCGCAGGGCCTCGGTGAGCCGGTTCGCGGCCTCGATGATGGCCTGGGCGTGCAGCCGGCCCGGGTGGCGGGTCAGCCGCTCGATCGGGCCGGAGACGGAGACGGCGGCCACCACGCGGTTGGAGGGGCCGCGCACGGGAGCGGAGACGGACGCGACGCCCGGTTCCCGCTCGCCGATCGACTGGGCCCAGCCCCGGCGCCGCACGCCGCTCAGCGCGGTGGCGGTGAACCGGGCGCCCTGGAGGCCGCGGTGGAGCCGCTCCGGCTCCTCCCAGGCCAGCAGGACCTGGGCGGCCGAGCCGGCCTTCATCGGCAGGGTGCTGCCGACCGGGACGGTGTCCCGCAGGCCGGAGAGCCGCTCGGCGGCGGCTACGCAGATCCGCATCTCGCCCTGGCGGCGGTAGAGCTGTGCGCTCTCGCCGGTGACGTCGCGCAGGTGGGTCAGGACCGGGCCCGCGGTGGCGAGCAGCCGGTCCTCGCCCGCCGCGGCGGAGAGTTCGGACAGTCGGGGGCCGAGGATGAACCGCCCCTGCATGTCCCTGGTGACCAGACGGTGGTGTTCGAGTGCGACGGCGAGTCGGTGGGCCGTGGGGCGCGCCAGACCGGTGGCGGCGACCAGCCCCGCCAACGTGGCGGGGCCCGACTCCAGTGCGCTCAGCACCAGAGCGGCCTTGTCGAGAACGCCGACGCCGCTAGAGTTGTCCATGCCCTAAGACTGCAGTCTCATTCCGCGAGACGCAAGTTCAATCTTCCGGGAAAAGCGCCACTCTGGATGCAGCAGCCCGGGAGACATCCAGGATGGGGCCTCGTCAGAGTGTCCGCATCGTGGACAGCGATCCGGCGTGCAGGTCGCGCGAACCCAGCTCCGCACGGGCGGCGTACGCGAATGACCTCGACGACACGAGAAGGCCGGCAACGCGGCCGGCTGGAGGGAATCCGATGGGACGGACACTCGCAGAGAAGGTCTGGGACGATCACGTCGTGCGGCGCGCGGAGGGCGAGCCCGACCTCCTCTTCATCGACCTGCACCTGCTCCACGAGGTGACCAGCCCGCAGGCCTTCGACGGCCTCCGGCTGGCCGGCCGTACGGTCCGCCGCACCGATCTGACGATCGCCACCGAGGACCACAACACCCCGACCCTGGACATCGACAAGCCGATCGCCGACCCGGTCTCCCGGGTGCAGCTGGAGACCCTGCGCCGCAACGCGGCCGAGTTCGGCGTCCGGATCCACTCGCTCGGCGACGTCGAGCAGGGCGTGGTGCACGTGGTCGGCCCCCAGCTCGGCCTGACCCAGCCCGGCACCACCGTGGTCTGCGGCGACTCCCACACCTCCACCCACGGTGCCTTCGGGGCGCTGGCGTTCGGCATCGGCACCAGCCAGGTCGAGCACGTGCTGGCCACCCAGACGCTGCCGCTGGCGCCGTTCCGGACCATGGCCGTCACCGTCGAGGGCGAACTGCCCGAGGGCGTCACGGCAAAGGACCTGATCCTGGCCGTCATCACCGAGATCGGCACCGGCGGCGGCCAGGGCTACGTCCTGGAGTACCGCGGCGCGGCGATCCGGAGCCTCTCCATGGAGGCCCGGATGACCGTCTGCAACATGTCGATCGAGGCGGGCGCCCGAGCCGGGATGATCGCCCCCGACGACACCACCTTCGAGTACCTCAAGGGCCGCCCGCACGCCCCGCAGGGCGAGGACTGGGACGCCGCCGTCGAGTACTGGCGGACCCTGACCACCGACGAGGACGCGGTGTTCGACCACGAGGTGGTCATCGACGCGAGCACGCTCACCCCGTTCGTCACCTGGGGCACCAACCCCGGCCAGGGCGCCCCGCTCGGCGCCGACGTCCCCGATCCCGCGGACTTCGCCGACCCGCAGGAGCGCGCGGCCGCCGAGAACGCCCTGAAGTACATGGGCCTCGAGGCGGGCACCCCGCTGCGCGAGGTCGCCGTCGACGCCGTCTTCGTCGGCTCCTGCACCAACGGCCGGATCGAGGACCTGCGCGCCGCCGCCGCCGTACTGGAGGGCCGCAAGGTCGCCGACGGGGTGCGGATGCTGGTCGTCCCGGGTTCCGTACGGGTCGCCCTGCAGGCCGTCGAGGAGGGCCTGGACGCGGTGTTCACCGCCGCCGGGGCCGAATGGCGGCACGCCGGCTGCTCGATGTGCCTGGGCATGAACCCCGACCAGCTCGCCCCGGGCGAGCGCTGCGCCTCCACCTCGAACCGCAACTTCGAGGGCCGGCAGGGCAAGGGCGGCCGCACCCACCTGGTCTCCCCGCAGGTCGCCGCCGCGACCGCCGTCCTGGGCCGTCTGGCCGCCCCGTCCGACCTGTCCGTCAACGCCCTCTCTTCGACCCAGCACAGCGTGGAGGCCTGAGCCATGGAGAAGTTCACCACCCACACCGGCCGGGCCGTTCCGCTGCGCCGCAGCAACGTGGACACCGACCAGATCATCCCGGCCCATTGGCTCAAGAAGGTCACCCGATCCGGTTTCGAGGACGGCCTGTTCGAAGCCTGGCGCAAGGACGAGTCGTTCGTCCTCAATCGGCCCGAGCGCCAGGGCGCCACGGTCCTGGTGGCAGGCCCCGAGTTCGGCACCGGCTCCTCCCGCGAGCACGCCGTCTGGGCGCTGCAGAACTACGGCTTCCACGCGGTCATCTCCTCGCGCTTCGCCGACATCTTCCGGGGCAACTCGCTGAAGAACGGCCTGCTGACCGTCGTACTCCCCCAGGAGACCGTGGAGCGCCTCTGGTCGCTCACCGAGAGTGACCCTTCGGCCGAGATCACCGTTGATCTGGAGAAGCGGGAAGTTCGGGCCGAAGGCGTCGCCGCGCCCTTCGAACTGGACGACAACGTCCGCTGGCGGCTGCTCAACGGCCTGGACGACATCAGCATCACCCTGCGGAACGAGGCCGACATCGCCGCCTACGAGGCGACCCGTCCGGCGTTCAAGCCCCGTACTCTGCCGGTCTCCTGAGTTACCCTCAGAACAAGCATTCTGACGATCGACCGGATGGCCCGCGCTCCCCTTCGGGGGGGCCGGGCCATCCGGCGTTCCGGAGCACGAGTTAGCGCCGGGGCCTCCCCGGATTGCCCATTCGGCTTTGCGGAAGAGGGCCCCGCGCAAGTACAACTGCGGGTAGATGGCACAATCAGTACATGCACCGGCACCATGAACCTCCGTACGCGGGCGGCGAACCCGCGTCCGAGGAGTCCACGGGCCGGGGATCCGAACGCCGAATTGACGATCGGCCGGACGTCACCTCCGCAACATCAGCTGAGGCGCCGGACGACCAGGAAGTCGCAGCGCTCTACGCGCTTGTGGCCGAGCGGTTGAAGCAAGCTCACGCCCGCGTGCATGCGCTGAACGTGTCTGTCGATGCAAAGACCGCTCTCACCCGTCAACTGCTCATCGTCACGGAGACCGCCAAGCGCGATCTTCCGGAGGCGGCAAGGCGGTTGAGTCGCTTTGTACATGACCTCGACGAGGGGCGCCCGCCGCTCGACTGAGGTCGCGGACGCGCAAATCCATTGCGACACTAGGGTGATTCGCGCGTTTGGTAATTGAAAGTCCGCAGATACATACCTAACGTGCGAAAAGAACGGATGGAATCATCCGGCGCCCGTTTCCGAAGGGGAAGACGTGAACAAGGCTCAGCTTGTCGAAGCGGTGGCCGAGCAGCTGGGCGGTCGCAAGGCTGCCGCAGAGGCCGTCGACGCAGTGCTCGACACCATGGTCCGTGCCGTTGTGGCCGGTGACCGGGTGTCGGTCACCGGTTTCGGCACCTTCGAGAAGGTGGAGCGCTCCGCGCGCTTCGCCCGCAACCCGCAGACCGGCGAGCGGGTCAAGGTCAAGAAGACCTCGGTCCCCCGCTTCCGTCCGGGCCAGGGCTTCAAGGACCTGGTCAGCGGCAGCAAGAAGCTGCCGAAGGAAGGCCCCTCGGTGAAGAAGGCCCCCAAGGGCTCCCTCACCCCGGGCAAGACCGGCGTCGCCGCGACCCCGGCCGCCAAGCGTGCCGCCACCAAGCGCGCCGCCGCTGCCGCCGCCGCCCCGGCCGCCACCAAGAAGGCCGCCGCGAAGAAGGCGACCACCACGGCTGCCGCCAAGAAGACCACGGCCACCGCCGCGAAGAAGGCGACCGCCACCAAGAAGGCCACCACGGCCGCCGCCGCCAAGAAGACCACGGCGACCGCGACCAAGGCCGCCGCGACCAAGAAGACGGCCACCGCGAAGAAGGCGACCACCACCGCCGCCGCCAAGAAGACCACGGCCACCGCCAAGAAGGCGACCGCCACGGCCAAGAAGACGGCGCCGGCGAAGAAGACCGCCACCCGCAAGACCACCGCGCGCAAGACCTCTGCCAAGTAAGTCCCGCGCGACTGTCCTCGGACGGTCTTCGGCTCGGAGCCGCGGCACCCCCTTCCGTGAATTGCGGAGACCGGGTGGCCGCGGCTCTTTCGATTTCCGGGCGCTTAGTCAGGATTCGACGGCAGCCCCCGGCCGGGCGCGGAGAACCGCGGGACCGGCGGATAACAGGGGAAGACGGGGAGGGCGGCGGGACGGCCTCAGCGCGCGTCGGCCGGGTCAGCGTCCGTCGGCGGGGTCGGGGAAGGTCTGCAGCGTCACGAAGACCACCCGGCGGGCATCGCCGGCGCCCTCGGTGCGGATCCGGACCCGCTGGCCGGGGCGCAGCAGCAGCAGGCCGCCGGCGTCGAAGGCGGACGCGTCGAACGGCACCGGGGTCCCGTCGTCGAGCAGCACGGAGCCGGCCCGGGTGGCGGGGTCGAAGGTGAACGCGGTGGCCTGCATGCCAGCAGCATAGCGAGCGGGCCGGGCGGGCCCGCTGGTCAGGAGAGGTTCAGACGCGCGAACAGCGCACTGGTGTACGGGCCCAGGCCGAGCGTCGCGGCCTCGCCGAGGTCGGCCCCGGTGTCGACGTCCCGGCGGACCGACTCCACGTCCGCCAGGCGCAGTTCGAGCGCTCCGCCGGCCGCGTGCCGGGCCCGGGAGCCGTCCCCGAAGGCGGGGGCGAGCGGACGGCCGGGGGAACTGGCCAGCAGGGAGGTGCCGACGCCGGGGGAGTCCGGCAGGAAGGCCCGACCGTCCGGTGGCACCGCGCCCAGCACCCGGGCGAGTTCGGCCGGGCGCAGGGCCGGCAGGTCCGCCGAGAGGGCGGCCAGCGGGGTCCGCGGAGCGAGCGCCCGGGCGGTCGATGCGCCGTGCGCCAGCGCCCGGTTGAGGCCGCCGCCGGGCTCGTCCGCGATCACCACGGCGCCGAGCTCGGCCAGTCGGGCGCCCGCGATGGCGTCCGGGGTGACCACCAGGACGCGGGCGACGCCCGGGGTGGCCAGTGCGGCGGTGACCGTGTCGAGGGCGAAGGACAGGGCCAGCTCGGCCCGGTGCGGCCCCGCGTACGGGGCCAGTCGGCTCTTCGCCAGGGCGAGCGGCTTGAGCGGCAGCACCAGCGACCAGACGGCGGCGGGTGCGGCGGGCGCGACGGGCCCGCTGGGGCGTACGGTGTCCTGGGTCATCGGCGTCATTGTGTCGCCGGGGCCGGAGCTCTCGCCAGGCCGTCCGAGCTGTGCGGACGTGCGTTTGATCACGCCCGCCCGGCGGGTTGGCGCGGCCGCTCGACAGCCGGTGAGCAGGCGGGCGACACTGTTCCGCGCCCGGGGCCCGGGCGCCGCTCGCAGGTCGCAGCGGTGCGCGGCACCGGAGGCCATGACCGCGGCACCCCACGTGCCGCATCGGATGAGAAGGAGCTGGGGTGGCCCGCCGCTCGTACGCCAAGTTCGGCAACGCCGACTACGGCATCTGGTACCGCTTCGCGGCCGTGCTGGTGAAGCCGGTGACGACCGCCCTGGTGAAGCCCGACTGGCGGGGCTGGGAGCACATTCCCGAGAAGGGCGGCTTCATCGCCGCGGTGAACCACAATTCGATCATCGACCCGGTGATCTACGCGCACTGGCAGTACAACAGCGGGCGGCCGCCGCGGATCCTCGGCAAGTCCTCGCTGTTCTCGATCCCGTTCATCGGATTCATGCTGCGCAAGACCGGCCAGATTCCGGTGTTCCGCGAGTCCACCGACGCCGCGCAGGCCTTCCGGGCCGCGATCGACGCCGTCAACAACGGCCAGTGCGTGCAGTTCTACCCGGAGGGAACGCTCACCCGGGACCCGGACCTGTGGCCGATGACCGGCAAGAACGGGGTCGCCCGGGTCGCGCTGATGACCGGTGCGCCGGTCATCCCGGTCGCGCACTGGGGCGCCCACGAGATCATCCCGCCGTACGGCCGGGCCGGCTTCGGCAAGGGCAAGTTCAACCTGTTCCCGCGCCACCGGGTGACGGTGGCCGCCGGGCCCGCGGTGGACCTGAGCAAGTACCAGGGCATGGAGCTCACCGCCCAGGTGCTCAACGACGCCACCGAGGACATCATGGCCGCCATCACCGACGTGCTGGCCGAGGTCCGCGGCGAGCAGCCGCCGGCCGAGCGCTACGACATGCGCAAGGCGGCCCGCGAGCGGGCCGCCGTCGCGCAGGCCGAACGCCGGCGGGCCAAGGGCCCCCGGGACGGCAACGAGGGTCAGGGGGCGGGCCGATGACCCGCTGCGCCGTGATGGGGACGGGCTCCTGGGGCACCGCGTTCGCGATGGTGCTGGCCGACGCCGGGTGCGACGTCGTGCTGTGGGCCCGCCGCCAGGACCTGGTGGACGCCGTCAACACCACCCACGAGAACCCGGACTACCTGCCGGGCGTCCGGCTGCCCGACACCGTCCGGGCCACCACCGACGCCGCCGAGGCGCTGGCCGGAGCCGACTTCGCGGTGCTGGTGGTGCCCTCGCAGACGCTGCGCGACAACCTGGCCGCGTGGGCGCCGCTGATCGAGCCGCAGACCGTGCTGGTGAGCCTGATGAAGGGCATCGAACTCGGCACCGCCAAGCGGATGAGCGAGGTGATCGACGAGGTCACCAAGGTCGGGCCGGAGCGGGTCGCGGTGGTCAGCGGGCCCAACCTGGCCAAGGAGATCGCCAACCGGCAGCCCGCCGCCAGCGTGGTGGCCTGCACCGACGAGGCGGTCGCCAAGCGGCTCCAGGCGGCCTGCCACACGCCGTACTTCCGGCCGTACACCAACACCGACGTGATCGGCTGCGAACTCGGCGGCGCCGTCAAGAACGTGATCGGCCTGGCCGTCGGCATGGCGGCCGGCATGGGGCTCGGCGACAACACCAAGGCGACGCTGATCACCCGCGGACTGGCCGAGACCACCCGGCTCGGCGAGGTGCTGGGCGCCGACCCGCACACCTTCGCGGGGCTGGCCGGGATGGGCGACCTGGTCGCCACCTGCTCCTCGCCGCTGTCGCGCAACAACACCTTCGGGATGAACCTGGGCCGGGGCATGTCGCTGGCCGAGACCATCGCGGCCACCCGGCAGACCGCGGAGGGCGTCAAGTCCTGCGAATCGGTGCTGGACCTGGCCCGGCGCAGCGGGGTCGACATGCCGATCGTCGAGGCCGTGGTGGACGTGGTGCACAACGGGCGGCCGACCCAGGAGGCGCTCCAGGCGCTGATGTCCCGCTCGGCCAAGGCGGAGCGGCGCTGAGGCGGAGCGCTGAGGCACGGCGCCGGGGCGTGGGCGCCGAGACGGAGCGGCGCCGAGGCGGGTCCGGCGGGTCCGCGCGCGGACTCTCCGGGTCCGCGTTGACTTCCCGGAAACACCTCGCACGGTAGTCTCAAACCCGATATGAGCATCGAACAGACCTCCCCGAACCCGTCCGCCCCGAAGCCGCGCGTCGCGCTGGTCTTCGGCGGGCGCAGCTCCGAGCACGCGATCTCGGTCTCGACCGCGGGCAGCGTTCTCCGGGCGATCGACCGTGACAAGTACGACGTGCTGCCGATCGGCATCACCCACGAGGGCCGCTGGGCGCTGACCAGCGACGAGCCGGCCCGGATGGCGATCACCGACGGCAGGCTGCCGGACGTGGCGCACGTCGCCGAGGCCGTCGACGGGCAGGTCGCGCTGCCGGTGTCCCCGGGCAGCCGGGAGGTGCTGCTGAGCGAGCCGGGCAGCGCCCCCAAGGCCCTCGGCGAGGTCGACGTGGTGTTCCCGCTGCTGCACGGCCCCTGGGGCGAGGACGGCACCGTGCAGGGCCTGCTGGAGCTCTCCGGCGTCCCGTACGTCGGCAACGGCGTGCTGGCCAGCGCGGCCGGCATGGACAAGGAGTTCGCCAAGCGGATCCTGGCCTCGCACGGTCTGGGCGTCGGCCACTACACGATCGTGCGGCCGCGCGACTGGGAGACCGAGCAGGGCCGGGCCGCGGTGCGCGAGCGGGTCGCCGAGCTGGGCCTGCCGGTGTTCGTGAAGCCCTGCCGGGCCGGGTCCAGCATCGGCATCACCAAGGTCAAGGACCTGGCCGAGCTGGACGCCGCGATCGAGGAGGCCCGCCGGCACGACCCCAAGCTGATCATCGAGGCGGGGGTGTCCGGCCGCGAGATCGAGTGCGGGGTGCTGGAGTTCGAGGACGGCCCGCGGGCCAGCGTCCCGGCCGAGGTGCTGGTCGGCGAGGGCTTCGACTTCTACGACTTCGAGGCGAAGTACATCGACTCCTCCGAGGTGCGGATCCCGGCCGAGCTGACCGCCGCCGAGGTCGCGGAGATCCAGCGCCAGGCGGTCGCCGCGTTCGAGGCGTTCGGCTGCGAGGGCCTGGCCCGGGTGGACTTCTTCCTGCTGGAGGACGGCTCCTGGATGATCAACGAGATCAACACCATGCCGGGCTTCACCCCGATCTCCGCCTACCCGAAGATGTGGGAGGCCAGCGGGATCTCGTACGCGGAGCTGATCGACCGGCTGCTGCAGACCGCGCTGCGCCGTTCGACCGGGCTGCGGTAGCGGGTCCGTACGCGCCGAGGGGCGGGCCGGAGGCTTCCGGCCCGCCCCTCGCGCGTGTTCGGTCTACTCGCTCAGCCCGGGATGCTGGCCTTCACCGCGTCGGTCAGGGCGGCCGCCGGGTCGAAGGGGTTCTGCGCGGCACCGGCCGGGACGGTCACCTCGACGTAGGCGGCCCGCATGGTCGTCACGAAGCGGTAGCCGCCGTCGCCGAGCTTCTGCGACCACCAGGTGACGTCGTCGACGGTCGGGGACCAGTCCTCGGCGTGCTCGCCGTCCAGCTCCTCCGGCCGGTCGACGCCGCACCGCACCACCACCCGGGGCGAGTCGCCCCAGGCCGCCGTGTACGGCGAGGCCGGCGAGGGGTCCTTGCGGGCGTGGCCGAGCAGCTCCGCCGGCAGCGCCGCGTCCAGCGCGCGGCAGTAGTCCGCGGCCCTCCCGCTCGGCCGCGGGACCGCGACGTCCTGGTCGGCCGGGCCCCAACTGCCGACCAGCAGCACGACCGTGCAGGTCAGTGCGACGGGCAGGGCCAGCCAGCGGACCGGCGCGGGGAGGGCGGTCAGCGCCTCGGGGATGCGGAGTTCTCTGGCCACCCGCCGATGGTAGCCGGGGCTCAGAGATGGACCACCGGACAGGTGAGGGTGCGGGTGATGCCCTCCACCTTCTGGACCTTGGCGACCACCATGCGGCCGAGGTCGTCGACCGTCTCGGCCTCGGCCTTGACGATCACGTCGTACGGACCGGTGACGTCCTCGGCGGTGATCACACCGGGGATCTTCGCGATCGTCTCGGCCACCGAGGTGGCCTTTCCTACCTCGGTCTGGATCAGGATGTATGCCTGTACCACGGGTGACCTCCCGGCGGCCGGTTGGGGGGATCGCCGCCGTGATCGCCCGGTCTGGTGCAGGGGTGGATGCGGGTTCACCGGCAGGCTGATCACCACGCTACCGCGCTGCGGGCCGGGGAGGGGAGACTTCGGCGCTCCCGAAGGGCGTACGCTGCGCGCGGGGGAGCGACGGGGACTGGATTCCGGATGGCGGTGCCGTCCGGGAAGGAAACGCGAGAGGACGCAGATGCAGGGGACCGTGGGCGAGCTCGGCGAGTTCGGTCTCATCCGGGAGCTGACCGCGCGGGTACCGCTCACCGACGCGGTCGACCTCGGCCCCGGGGACGACGCCGCGGTGGTGAAGGCCCCGGACGGCCGGGTGGTGGCCACCACGGACGTCCTGATCGAGAACCGGCACTTCCGCCGGGACTGGTCGACCGCCTACGACGTGGGCCGCAAGGCCGCCGCCCAGAACCTCGCCGACGTGGCCGCGATGGGCGCGGTGCCCACCGCGATACTGCTCGGGCTGGTCGCCCCCGCCGACCTGCCGACCACCTGGGCCACCGAGCTGATGGACGGGCTGCGCGACGAGTGCCAGGTCGCCGGGGCGACGGTGGTCGGCGGCGACGTGGTGCGCGGCGACACCGTGACGCTGGCGATCACGGCACTCGGCGACCTCCAGGGGCGCGCGGCGGTGACGCGCTCCGGCGCCCAGGTCGGCGACGTGATCGCGGTGTGCGGCTGGCTGGGCTGGTCGGCGGCCGGACTGACGGTGCTGCAGCGCGGCTTCCGCTCCCCGCGCGCCTTCGTCGAGGCGCACCGCCGCCCCGAGCCGCCGTACCACGCGGGCCCGGCCGCGGCCGAGTTGGGCGCGACCTCGATGATCGACGTGAGCGACGGGCTGGTCGCCGACCTCGGCCACGTGGCCCGCGCCAGCGAGGTGGACATCGACCTCAGGGCCGCCGACTTCGACGTCCCGGCGCAGATGGCCGACATCGGCCAGGCGGTCGGGGTGGACCCGTTGGTGTGGGTGCTGTCCGGCGGCGAGGACCACGCGATCGTGGCGACCTTCCCGCGAGGGGTCCAACTCCCGTCCCGCTGGCGGGTGGTGGGCGAGGTGACCGGTCGTCCGCGGGGCTCGCGCAGCGGCCGGGTGACGGTGGACGGCGCCCCCTGGGACCGGGTGGGCGGCTGGGACCACTTCTCCGAATGAGCTACGGCGCAAGGACGATCCGGAGTGGACGCCGGTACGGCGCGTGACGCTCCGGGCGTGCGGCGGACGGGATTCGGTGGTGCGTTTTGCGTAGGCTTGCGCCATCCGAGCCCGCCCGCCGTCCGGCGCGGGTGGTCTGAACCACTGCGAGCGGGAGCACACCACACATGCGCATCGGTGTACTGACCAGCGGCGGCGACTGCCCCGGTCTCAACGCGGTGATCCGCTCGGTGGTGCACCGGGGGACGGACGTCCACGGCGACGAGATCGTGGGCATCGAGGACGGCTTCCTCGGCCTGATCGAGGGCCGCACCCGGCCGGTCTCGCACGACGACGTCACCGGTCTGCTCACCCTCGGCGGCACCATCCTGGGCTCGGCCCGGGTGCAGCGCGAGCGGATCGCCTGGGCGGTGGAGAACGCCAAGACGCTGGCCCGGGACATCGGCATCGACGCGCTGATCGCGATCGGCGGCGAGGGGACGCTGACCGCCGCCAAACAGTTCAGCGACGCCGGGCTGCCGGTGGTCGGCGTGCCCAAGACCATCGACAACGACATCGACGCCACCGACGTCACCTTCGGCTTCGACACCGCGGTGCACGTGGCGACCGAGGCGATCGACCGGCTGAAGACCACCGCGGAGTCCCACCAGCGCGTCATGGTGGTGGAGTTGATGGGCCGGCACACCGGCTGGATCACCCTGACCGCGGGCATGGCCGGCGGCGCGCACGGCATCCTGATCCCGGAGAAGCCGTTCGACATCGAGGAGGTGGCCCGGATGGTCGAGGACCGCTTCGCCCGCGGCAAGAAGTTCGCCATCATCGCCGTCGCCGAGGGCGCCACCCCGATGCCCGGCACCATGCGCTTCGACCACGGCGAGGTCGACCAGTACGGTCACCGGACCTTCGGCGGGATCGGCAACCGGCTCGCCCACGAGCTGGAGAACCTGCTCGGCAAGGAGGCCCGTCCGGTCATCCTCGGCCACACCCAGCGCGGCGGCACCCCGACCGCCCGGGACCGGGTGCTGGCCACCCGCTTCGGCTGGCACGCGGTGGAGGCCGTCCACCTGGGCGCCTTCGGGCACTTCACCGCGCTGCGCCGGACCGGCATCGAGCTGCTGCCGATCGGTGACGCGGTCACCCGGCTGAAGACGGTGCCGGAGGACCGCTGGGCGGAGTCCGAGGCGGTGCTCTGAACCCCCGCGGGTAGGTTGGGCCCATGGACTCCACCGCACCTCCCCGCGTGCTCACCGTCGCAGGCTCCGACTCCGGCGGCGGCGCCGGCATCCAGGCCGACCTCAAGGCGATGCTCGCCCTCGGCGTCCACGGCATGAGCGTGATCACCGCCGTCACCGCGCAGAACTCGCTCGGCGTCCAGGGCTACTGGGAACTGCCCGCCGAGGCCGTCCGGGCGCAGTTCCGCAGCGTGGTGGACGACATCGGGGTGCAGGCCGTGAAGACCGGCATGCTCGCCTCGACCGAACTGGTCGAGACCGTCGCCGGCCTGCTCGCCGGGGTGGACGCCCCGGTGGTGGTCGACCCGGTCGGCGTCTCCAAGCACGGGGACGCGCTGCTGGCCGCCGAGGCGGTGGCCACCGTCCGCGAGCGGCTGCTGCCGGTCGCCACCGTGGTCACCCCCAACCTCCACGAGGTGACGCAGCTCACCGGCCGCACCGTCGAGGACGAGTCGCAGATGCTGCCCGCCGCCGAGGCGCTGCTGGACCTCGGGCCGCGCTGGGTGCTGGTCAAGGGCGGCCACCTGGCGGGCGAGGCCGCCGACCTGCTGTACGGCGGGCCCGGCGAGGTGCACTGGTACCGCGCGCCGCGCTACGACAACCGGCACACCCACGGCACCGGCTGCACCCTGGCCAGCTCGATCGCGGCCGGCCTGGCCAAGGGCGAGTCGGTGCCGGAGGCGGTGGGCTCGGCCAAGGAGTACGTCACCGGCGCGATCGCCGGGGGTTTCGCGCTGGGTGCCGGGATCGGCCCGGTCGACCACGCCTGGCGCTGGCGCCGGTCGGACAGGACCTAGGGTCCGGCGGATCCGGCCGGAAACGGATGATGGGCGGCCCCCCGAAGGGGTCCGCCCATCACCGGTGCGTCCGGATGGCGCGACCGGTCCCGGAAACAGCGAAGCCGGCTCATCCGGGGATGAACCGACTCACTGGAGGACCGGCATGCCGGTCTGCGCGTCAGCGCGAGACCTTACCGGCCTTGATGCACGAGGTGCAGACGTTGAGCCGCTTCGGCGTACGCCCAATCACAGCGCGCACCGTCTGAATGTTGGGGTTCCAACGACGGGGGGTACGGCGGTGAGAGTGGGAGATGCTGTTGCCGAAGCCCGGCCCCTTGCCGCAGACGTCGCAGTTGGCAGCCACAGGAGTCACTCCAAGACTTCAGATCAGATACTTTCGAAAACCCACTCACCCACCAGAACACTCGCGTGCACCGGACCGGACAAGGGGGTGAGCCTGGACGGTTCCAGGCAACCGGAAGAGCATACAACGCTTGCTTCCGTCCCACGAAACTACCATGACCGGCCGAGTGATCGCTCCGGTCGACGGTCCCGGCGGCCCTCCCCGACCCCCGATAACCTGCCGGTATCACCCCTTGCCGCCGCCCCCGGCCGTGTCGGCGTCCCGTTCCGGAGGAGACCTGGTGCTGCACACGCTCGACGCCCCGGCCGTGCGCACCTGGTGCCAGCTCGCCCTGCACGCGCTCGGCCAGGCCCGCGAGGAGATCGACGCGCTCAACGTCTATCCCGTCCCGGACGGCGACACCGGCACCAACCTCTACCTGACCGTCGAGTCCGCCGCCGCCGAGGTGGAGAGCCGCTTCGCCGACCCCGCCGCCGACCCGGCGCCCGGACTGGCCGACGCCGTCCGGGCGATGGCCCGCGGCGCGCTGATCGGCGCCCGCGGCAACTCCGGGGTGATCCTCGCCCAGTGGCTGCGCGGCACCGCGGAGACGCTCGCCGAGGGCGGCGGCGGCGATCACCTGCGGGCCGCCCTCCAGCGGGCCGCCGACTCGGCGTACCAGGCCGTCGCGGAGCCCGTCGAGGGCACCCTGCTCACCGTCGCCCGGGTCGCCGCCCGGGAGGCGGTCCGGGCCGGGGGCGGGCTCGCCCAGGTCGCCGACACCGCCTACCGGGCCGCCCGGGACGCGCTGCGACACACCCCCGAGCAGCTCGCCGTGCTGGCCGAGAACGGAGTGGTGGACGCCGGCGGGCGCGGTCTGGTGGCCGTCCTCGGCGCACTCGCCGACGCCGTCGCCGGGCAGCAGCCGATGGGTCCGGTCGCGCTGCGCGGGGACGTCCGGGCGGTGGAGAGCTGCGAGGTGCACCTCCGGCCGCCCGGCCCGGGCCACCCCGCCTTCGAGGTCATCTACCTGCTGGACGCGCCGGACGACGCGCTGCCCGCGCTGCGCGAGCGGCTCGGCCGGCTCGGCGACTCGCTGGTGATCGGCGGCGGCGACGGCCTGTGGAACGTGCACGTCCACGTGGACGACGCGGGCGCCGCCGTGGAGGCCGGGGTCGGCGCCGGGCGCCCGCACCAGATCCGGATCACCCACTTCGCGGAGGCCGCCGCCCGGGCCGGCACCGCCGCCGAGCGCGGCGAACGCGAGGAGCGGGCCCGCGCGGTGCTCTCCGTGGTCTCCGGCGACGGACTGGCCGAGCTGTGCGAGCAGGCCGGGGCCGTCGTCCTGCACGCCGACCCGGACCGCCGCCCGGCCAGCGCCGAACTCGCCGACGCCGTCCGCGGTTCGGCCGCCCGCGAGGTGGTGCTGCTGCTCAACGACCCCGAACTGCGCGCCGCCGCCGGGGCCGCCGCCGACCAGCTGCGTGAGGAGGGCGTACGGATCGCCGTCCTGCCCACCCGCTCGCCGGTGCAGGGCCTGGCGGCGCTCGCCGTGCACGAGGGCGGGCGGCGCTTCGACGAGGACGTGGTCGCCATGACCTCCGCCGCCGGGGCCACCCGGTACGCCGAACTCGCCGTCGCCGAGGGGGAGTCCTGGACCATGGCCGGGGTCTGCCAGGCCGGCGACGTGCTCGGCCTGATCGACGGCGACGTCGCGGTGATCGGCGCCGGGCTGGCCGAGGTCGGCGAGAGCGTGCTGGACCGGATGCTCGGCGCGGGCGGCGAACTCGTCACCCTGATCCTCGGCGAGGGCGCCGACCGGGCGCTCGCCGACCGGCTGGTGGCGCACGTCCGCCAGCAGCGGCCGGAGGTGGACTCGGTGGTCTTCCACGGCGGCCAGGGGTTCACCCCGCTGCTCATCGGAGTGGAGTGAGCCGCCCCTCCGGCTCGGAGGCGGCGGGCGGGTGAGCGTGCCCGGATCGTCGGTGCCTTGGTGTAGACAAGGGCCTGATGGGCGCTCTCGATGAATCACTGACCAAGCTCGTCGGCGACCGCACCGCGAAGGTGCTCGCCGACAGCCTCAAGCTGCGCACGGTCGGGGACCTGCTGCACCACTATCCGCGCCGCTACGTCGAACGCGGCCAGCTCACCAGCCTGGACGAGCTGGAGATCGACGAGCACGTCACCGTGCTGGCCCGGATCGAGAAGGTCACCCTGATCCCGTTCCGCGGCCGCAAGGGCGACCGGCTGGAGGTCGTGGTCACCGACGGCCGCAGCCGGCTCTCGCTGGTCTTCTTCAACCAGGGCTGGCGGCAGAAGGAGCTCAGGGCCGGAGCCCAGGGCCTGTTCGCGGGCAAGGTCGGCGTCTTCAACCGCACCCGCCAACTGGTCTCGCCCGACTACCAGCTGCTCGACGAGGACGCCGGCTCCGACGCCGCCGAGCAGTTCGCCGGCCGGCTCATCCCGGTGTACGGCGCCAGCGCGCAGATGCCCAGCTGGAAGCTGTCGATCTGCATCGAGACCGCGCTCACCAAGCACCTCGGGGACGTCGGTGAGCCGCTGCCCGCCGAACTGCGCGAGCGGCACGACCTGATCCCGCTGCCCGAGGCGCTGGAGTTGATCCACCGCCCGAGCAGCCAGGCCGACCGCGAGCGCGCCCAGAGCCGGCTGCGCTGGGACGAGGCCTTCGTCCTGCAGGTCGCGCTGGCCCAGCGGCGGGCCGCCGACTCCGCGCTGCCCGCCAAGCCGCGGGTGGCCCTCACCGGCGGGCTGCTGGACGCCTTCGACGCCCGGCTGCCGTTCACCCTCACCGAGGGCCAGCGGAAGGTCTCCGCCGAGATCGCCGCCGACCTGGCGACCGAGCACCCGATGCACCGGCTGCTCCAGGGCGAGGTGGGCTCGGGCAAGACCCTGGTCGCGTTGCGCGCCATGCTCGCCGTGGTGGACGCCGGTGGCCAGGCCGTGCTGCTCGCGCCCACCGAGGTGCTGGCCCAGCAGCACCACCGCTCGATCGTCGAGATGATGGGCGACCTCGCCGAGGGCGGCATGCTCGGCGGCTCGGAGCACGCCACCCGGGTGGTGCTGCTGACCGGTTCGATGGGGACGGCCGCCCGCCGCCAGGCGATGCTGGACATGGCCTGCGGGGACGCCGGCATCGCCATCGGCACCCACGCGCTGATCGAGGACAAGGTCCAGTTCCAGGACCTCGGCCTGGTCGTGGTGGACGAGCAGCACCGTTTCGGCGTCGAGCAGCGGGACGCGCTGCGCGCCAAGGGGGAGCAGCCGCCACACCTGCTGGTGATGACGGCCACCCCGATCCCGCGCACCGTCGCGATGACCGTCTTCGGGGACTTGGAGACCTCCGTCCTGGACCAGCTCCCGGCCGGCCGCTCGCCGATCTCCACCCATGTCGTCCCCGCGCTGGAGAAGCCCAACTTCCTCACCCGGGCCTGGGAGCGGGTCCGCGAGGAGGTCGGCAAGGGCCACCAGGCGTACGTGGTCTGCCCCCGGATCGGGGACGAGGAGCCGGCCGCCGACCCGAAGGCCGCGAAGAAGCGGCGCAAGGCGGCCGAGGAGGACTTCGAGGAAGTCACCGACGCCGACGCCGGCGCCGGGAGCGATGAACGGCGGCCGCCGCTCTCGGTGGTGGAGACCGCCGACAAGCTGGTGAAGGGCCCGCTCAGCGGGCTGCGGGTGGAGATCCTGCACGGCCGGCTCGCCCCGGAGGCCAAGGACGACGTGATGCGCCGGTTCGCCGCAGGGGAGGTGGACGTGCTGGTCGCCACCACCGTCATCGAGGTCGGCGTGAACGTCCCCAACTCCACCGTGATGGTCATCATGGACGCCGACCGCTTCGGCGTCTCCCAGCTCCACCAACTGCGCGGCCGGGTCGGCCGGGGCAGCGCGGCGGGCCTGTGCCTGCTGGTCAGCGAGATGCCCGGGGGCAGTGCCGCCCGGGCCCGGCTGGACGCGGTGGCCGGCACCCTGGACGGCTTCGAGCTGTCCCGGATCGACCTCGAACAGCGCCGTGAGGGCGATGTGCTGGGCCAGGCGCAGTCCGGGGTGAAGTCCTCGCTCAAGGTGCTCTCGGTGCTGGAGGACGAGGAGGTCATCCTCACCGCCCGGACCGAGGCCACCCGGCTGGTCGCCGAGGACCCCGAACTGGCCGCCCACCCGGAGCTGCGCACCGCGCTGGAGAGCCTGCTCGACGAGGACCGCGCGGCCTACATGGAGAAGGGCTGAGCGGGCCCTCGGGCCGGCCGGATTGTCAGACCCCCGGGAGAGAATGTAGTTGTTCAGGGCGCACCCTCAAGGTGCGTACCTGGCACGACACTTGGGGGTCCTGCCATGGCATTCCGTCATCTCAACGAGCTCCCGCTGGGCGACAAGGTCTTCCGGATCGAACTCGCCAGCGACGACGACCGAGAGGTCACCCTCACCCTGACCGGCTGGCGTGAGGGGGCGGCCGCCACGCCGCTCGCCTCGGGCAAGCTCCGACTGCCGGTCGAGGACGTCGCCTCGCTGCGGATCGCGCTCAACCGCGCACTGCGGGCGCTGGCGATCGTCGCCGACGTCTCCGAGCCCATCCCCGACCGCGACGTGCTGCGTGAGCTGTACCCCGGCCACGGCGCCCCCTGGGTGCCCCAGCACGAGGAGGAGCTGGTCCGGCGCTTCCACGACGGCGAGACCGTCGCCCGGATCGCCGCCCGCTTCGGCCGTACGCCCGACTCCGTCCGGACCAAGCTGCGCGAGCTCGGGCACGACCCGCGCCGCCCCGAGTTCTGCCCGCCCGACGGCTGCCTGTCGTGGTCCCGCTACGCCTCGCCGGCCCTGCTCGGCGCGGCGGTCCCGGGCCAGGGCGCGGGCACCGAGGCGAGCTGACCGCCCGCGTGCGCGGGCCCGGCCCGGCGGGGACGCCCCCGCCGGGCCCGGCCCGGCCGGCGTGAGCGTGGTGCGGGGCTGTGATTCGCCCGCTCGCCTCCGGGGCGCTCGGGTCCGGTGCCGACGGTCGGCGCTCCGGCGCTCGTGCCTCGCTGGTCGCTTCTCCCTTTCGGCACCGGCGCGCCCCTTCGGCTCGGGGCTGTGACTCGCCCGCTCGCCTCCGGGGCGCTCGGGCCCGGTGCCGACGGTCGTCGCTCCGGCGCTCGTGCCTCGCTGGTCGCTTCTCCCTTTCGGCACCGGCGCGCCCCTTCGGCTCGGGGCGGGATAGCGTGGTCGGGCAGCGACGAAAGGACCTCCCACCACCATGACCCGCGTGATCGCCGGAGCGGCCGGCGGCCGCCGACTGGCCGTACCGCCCGGCCGGGGCACCCGTCCGACCTCCGACAAGGCCCGCGAGGCGATGTTCTCCACCCTGGAGGCGTTCCGCGGCACCCTGCACGGGGCGCGGATGCTGGACCTGTTCGGCGGATCGGGCGCGGTCGGCCTGGAGGCGCTCTCGCGCGGCGCCGAGCACGTGCTGCTGGTCGAGGCGGACGCCCAGGCGGCCCGGGTGATCCGGGAGAACGTCCGCACGATCGGCCTGCCGGGCGCCGAGGTGCGGGCCGCCAAGGCGGAGAAGGTGATCGCCGGACCGCCTCCGCAGGACCCGTACGACCTGGTCTTCCTCGATCCGCCCTACGTGGTGACGGACGAGGAGGTGCGCGAGATGCTGATCACACTGTTGGCTGGGGGCTGGCTCGCGGCGGACGCACTCGTCACCGTGGAGCGCAGCACCCGTGGCGGCGAGTTCGGCTGGCCCGAGGGCTTCGAGGTGCTGCGCTCCCGCCGCTACGGCGAGGGCACGCTCTGGTACGGTCGCGCCGCCGCCGAGGCCAGCGAGCAGGAGTAGCGGGCCGCGGCCCGCAGCAGCCGTCACCCCACGAGGGAGCACACACGCCATGCGCCGAGCCGTCTGCCCCGGGTCGTTCGACCCGATCCACAACGGCCACCTGGAGATCATCGAGCGCGCCTCGAAGCTGTACGACGTGGTGCACGTCGCGGTCCTGATCAACCGGAACAAGCAGGGCATGTTCACCGTCGAGGAGCGGATCGGCCTGATCGAGGAGGTCACCGCTCCGTTCGGGAACGTGGTGGTCGAGTCGCACCACGGCCTGTTGGTGGACTACTGCCGGGACCGCGGCATCCCCGCGATCATCAAGGGCCTGCGCGCGGTCAGCGACTTCGACTACGAGCTGCAGATGGCCCAGATGAACCACGGCCTGACCGGCGTGGAGACGCTGTTCCTGCCGACCTCGCCGACGTACAGCTTCCTCTCGTCGACGCTGGTCAAGGAGGTCGCCTCGTACGGCGGCGACGTCTCGCACCTGCTGCCGGAGACGGTGCACGACCGCCTGGTGGAGCGGATCGCGGAGCGCAAGGCCGAGTAGTAGCCGGTGGCTTTCCTGCCGGTTCGTCATGGCTTGTCCGGGGCAGTGGAGGACGCTTCGGCTCAGGCGTTGTGAGCTCGCCGCACGGGGGCCGTACAGTCTGTAGTCCTGCCCTGCGGTGAGGTCCACCGCGCCGGGCCTGCCTCCGCCGGACCGTCGGCGGCACACGGAAAGACGAAGCCCCGTGGACGTGCAGAACAAGGTCGACGAGATCGTGGCGGCGGTCGAGAACGCCCGCGCGATGCCGATGTCGGCCTCCTGCGTGGTGAACCGGGCCGAACTGATCGGCCTGCTCAACGACCTCAAGGCGGCTCTGCCCGCCGAACTCGCCCAGGCCCAGTCGGTGATGGCCGACCACGAGCACGTGGTGGCGGAGGCCCAGGCCGAGGCCGACCGGATCATCCAGGGCGCGCACTCCGAGCGCGGTTCGCTGATCTCCGACACCGAGGTGGTCCGCCGGGCCCAGGCCGAGGCGGACCGGCTCCTGGCCGAGGCCCGTGCCGACGTCGAGACCAAGCGTGCCGAGGCCGACGACTACGTGGACAGCAAGCTCGCCAACTTCGAGGTCGTACTGACCAAGACGCTCGGCGCGGTCGGCCGTGGCCGGACCAAGCTGCGCGGCGACTCCTGCTTCGAGGCCGAGAGCGACGGCGAGGAGTTCCAGCAGCAGCGGAGCAGCCCGAGCCCCGAGGTCGACGAGTACGTCGATGTGAAGCTCGCCACCCTGGAGAACGTGCTCAGCGCCACCCTGGAGGCGGTCGGCAAGGGCCGCGACAAGCTGCTCGGCAAGAAGCCGATCGACGAGCTGGGCGCCTACCTGGCCGCGGCCGACGAGGCCCAGCAGGCCAAGGAGCGCGCCGAGGCGGTGGCCGCCGGCTTCGCCGCGGACGCCGACGGCGCCGAACTCGCCTGGTACCGCGAGGACGTCCCCCAGCAGCAGAGCTGGCCCGAGCAGACCCCGCCCGCGCCCGGCTGGCAGCCCACCGGCGCCGACCAGTACGCGGCCGTCGCCCAACACCAGGACGCCCAGCACCAGGACGTCCACCACCACGTCGGCCAGCCCCAGGGCGGGCAGTACGCCGAGGTGTACGGCGGCGGCTTCGACCCGGCCGGCCAGGGCGACCCGTACAACACCCAGTGGGGCCACCAGCAGGGCGGCTACCCGCAGCAGCAGGACTACCAGGGCCAGCAGCAGCACCAGGGCCAGCAGCAGGGCGCCTACGGCTATCCCCAGCAGCAGGACGGCTACGCGGCCCAGGCGTACGACGGCTACGGCTACCCGCAGCAGCCCGCGCTGCCCCCGGCCGTGCCGCACCAGCAGCAGCAGAACCTGGACGAGACCAGCTTCTTCGACACCAGCATGATCGACATGACCCGGTTGCGGGAGCTCGGCGGCCGCTGAGCGGACCTCCGCGGAGTCTCCTGACGGGACCGAAGTTGGGCCTGGCGGGAGACTCCGGTAGTCTGACCACTCCGGCATCCCCATGTCCGGCCGTCGGCTTGCCCTCGCAACGCCGACTCGTAATGGGGAACACAGCGTTGATCCCTATGGAAGTCAGGACACCTTGAACCGCCTCGACCACCGCGACCCCCTCGTGTTCGACACGCACGAGCTCGGCCGTCGTCCGGGCTCGATGCGCAAGGTGAGCCGGACCCTGGAGGCCCCCGAGGGTCTCGGGATCATCGACGTGATCAGCGTGCCGGAGAAGAGCCCGATCGAGCTGGAGCTCCGCCTGGAGTCCGTGGTCGAGGGCGTGCTGGTCACCGGCACCGCCGACGCCCACGTCGAGGGCGAGTGCGTCCGGTGCCTGGAGCCCGTCGAGTTCGACATCGACGTCGACTTCCAGGAGCTGTACTACTACCCGGAGTCCGACGAGCGTCACCGCGCCCGGACCACCGGGACCGAGGACCTCGACGAGGACTCGGAAGAAGAGACTTACCGTCTGGAGGGCGACTTCTTCGACCTCCAGCCGGTGCTGCGTGACGCGGTGGTGCTCGCACTGCCGCTGCAGCCGGTGTGCCAGGAAGACTGCCTGGGTCTGTGCTCCGAGTGCGGAGCGCGCCTGAGCGACGACCCGACGCACCACCACGACGCCGCCGACCCCCGGTGGGCGGCTCTGCAGGGACTCTCCGCCGCCCCCGGCGACGAGGGTGACGGAATCAAGAACAGCGACACCCGTGAGGGTCTCGCCGAGAACCAGGAGAAGTAGCCGTGGCTGTTCCGAAGCGGAAGATGTCGCGCAGCAACACGCGCCACCGTCGGTCCAACTGGAAGGCCGTCGTTCCGGCCCTCGTGGCGTGCGACCGCTGCCACGAGCCGAAGCTGGGCCACATCGCGTGCCCGAGCTGCGGCACGTACAACCGTCGCCAGGTCCTCTCGGTCTGATCGGCGGGGTGCACGGATCGATGTCGGACGGTAACTCCACCCGCAAGGCGTCCACTGCCTCGAAGGGTTCTTCGGGCGGCGGCAAGGCCGGCGGGCCGGCTTCGACCGAATACGACGTCCTGGAAGGGCGCCTCGGGTACACGCTCGAGCGCGCCCTTCTGGTGCGTGCCCTGACCCACCGCTCGTACGCGTACGAGAACGGAGGGCTGCCCACCAACGAGCGCCTGGAGTTCCTCGGCGACTCGGTGCTGGGCCTGGTGGTCACCGACACCCTCTACCGCGTCCACCCGGACGTCCCGGAGGGCACGCTCGCCAAGCTGCGTGCCGCGGTGGTCAACTCCCGCGCGCTCGCGGACGTCGGCCGGGGGCTCGAACTGGGCACCTTCATCCGGCTCGGCAAGGGTGAGGAGGGCACCGGCGGCCGCGACAAGTCGTCGATCCTCGCGGACACCGTCGAGGCCGTGATCGGGGCCGTCTACCTGGACCGCGGTCTGGAAGCGGCCACCGAGTTCGTCCACCGGCTGTTCGACCCGCTGATCGAGGAGTCCTCTCAGCTGGGAGCCGGCCTGGACTGGAAGACCAGCCTCCAGGAGCTCACCGCGTCGGTGGGCATCGGAGTGCCCGAGTACGTGGTCATGGAGTCCGGTCCGGACCACGAGAAGACCTTCACCGCGGCGGCCCGGGTGGCCGGCGAGGACTTCGGCAGCGGCGTCGGCCGCTCGAAGAAGGAAGCCGAGCAGAAGGCCGCCGAGAGCGCCTGGCGCGCGATCAAGGAGAAGTACGCCGACCGGCTGCCCGCCGGCGCGTGACCCGGAAGAAGTAGCCTTGCCTCCTGCCGATCCCTTCGAAGCAGGAGGCCAGCTCCCGTGCCCGAACTCCCCGAGGTCGAGGTCGTCCGCCGCGGTCTGGCGAACTGGGTCGCCGGGCGGACCGTCGCCGACGTCCAGGTGCTGCACCCGCGCGCGGTGCGCCGCCAGGCGGCCGGCGCCGCCGACTTCGCGGCCCGGCTGACCGGCACCACCCTCGGCACCGCGCAGCGCCGCGGCAAGTACCTCTGGGTGCCGCTGGGCGGCGCGGGGGCCGGCTTCTCGCTGATCGGCCACCTCGGGATGAGCGGCCAACTCCTCGTCCAGGACCCGTCGGTGCCGGACGAGACCCACCTGCGGGTCCGGCTGCGCTTCGCCGACGGCGGGCGCGAACTGCGCTTCGTCGACCAGCGGACCTTCGGGGGCCTGGCCGTCGAGGAGGCCGAGGAGGACGATCCGGAGGGCACCCCGCTCTCCATCGCGCACATCGCCCGCGACCCGCTCGACCCGCGCTTCGACGACGGCGCCTTCATGGCCGCGCTGCGCGCCAAGCGCACCACGGTCAAGCGCGCGCTGCTCGACCAGACCCTGATCAGCGGCGTCGGCAACATCTACGCCGACGAGGCGCTGTGGCGCTCCAAGCTGCACTACGAGCGCCCGACCACGACCCTCACCCGGCCACAGGCCGCGCTGCTGCTGGCCAACGCCCGGGACGTGATGGCGGCGGCGCTGGCCGTGGGCGGCACCAGCTTCGACAGCCTGTACGTCAACGTGAACGGCGAGAGCGGCTACTTCTCCCGGGACCTCGACGCCTACGGCCGCGAGCACGAGCCCTGCCGCCGCTGCGGCACCGCGATCCGGCGGGCCCCCTGGATGAACCGGTCCAGCTACTTCTGCCCCCGCTGCCAGCGCCTGCCGCGCACCGCCAACGGGGGCTGACGGCGGGGGCTACTTGTGGGCGAGTTCCGGGTGGTCGGCGGAGGCCTCGCCGAGGGCGCCGTGGTCGCCCTGGCCGAAGTAGGCGACGCCGACCGCGGAGACCACCGCGAGCAGGAAGCCCAGCACCCCGAGCCAGCCCAGGCCGGCCTTGGAGGAGTCGCCGAGCCAGAGCACGCCGATCGCGCCGGGCAGCACCGTCTCGCCGACCACCAGGGCGGCGGTGGCGCCGTTCACCGAGCCGATCTGCAGCGCCACGGTGTGCACGTACATGCCGCCGAGGCCGCCGACCAGGATCGCGTACAGCGCCGGGTCGGAGATCAGCCGGACCAGGTCGAACGGCTCCACGCCGTTCAGGATGCGCACGCCGACGCCCAGGGCGCCGAAGCCGAGGCCGGACAGCAGACCGGCGACGATCGCGCCCTTGGAGCCCATCCGGCGCACCAGCAGGCTGCCGCCGGCCAGCAGCACGGTCGTGATCACCAGCAGACCCCAGTGGAAGGCCGTCGACGCGTGGTGGCCGCCCTCCGGACCGGCCGAGACGGCCAGCAGCACCAGTGCCGAGCAGAGCACGCCGATCGAGACCCACTCCAGCTGCTTGAGCCGGATGCCCAGCAGCTTGATGCTCAGCACCGCGGTGATCACCAGGTTGGCGCTGATGATGGTCTGGGAGAGGAACAGCGGCAGCAGTCGCGCGGCCAGGGCGCCGAGCCCGAAGCCGATCAGGTCCAGCACCGTACCGGTGATGAACTCCCAGGTGACGGCGGCCTTCGCGGTGGAGGACAGGCTCGGCCCGCCGTGCTCGGTGGTCGCGGTGGTGGCACCCTTGGCCGCCTCCTCGCGGGCCGAGCGGCGGGAACCGACGGCCTGCAGGACCGAGCCGGTGCCGTAGCAGGCGGATGCCGCCACGGCCGTGACGAGGCCGATGATCACCGAGCGCTCCGATCGGGAGTTGGGTCAAGAAAAGGTAATGGGACCAGCGGTCCGGGACCAGTGTGCCCGTTCGCGCGGTACGGTCGGGACGCCCCCTCGAACCGCCCCGGAACCTTCCCGGGTCCGCCCGGACGTACGTCCGGCCGCCCCCCGCGGTTCCCGCGCCCCACCCGTCTCAGGGTCGGCTGGGGGAAATCTCATCCGCGAGAAGGGGAGCCACCCCGGCGGACGGCGGGGAATCCTGTCATAACCAGTATGCGAAGGGTATGCCGTGCCCGGCTGCCGGTCACGGTAGCGTCGGGGACATGAGAACCCTTGCACGACGTTCCCGGGGCACCGGGCCGCTTGCCCTGGTGGCGACGCTGCTCGGGCTGCTGCTCCTGTTCGCGCCCGCGGCCTCCGCCGCCGGCGGGCTGAGCGATGCCACCGCCGCCCTCAAGGCCGGCAAGGTCTACGTCGACCCGGCGATGACCAGCCGCTTCAGCCAGAGCCAGGCGGACGCCCTGACCAAGAAGATCGAGAAGGCCGACAAGCCGATCTTCGTCGCGGTCGTCCCTGACTCGCCTTCGTACAACAAGCAGAGCGTCTTCCAGGACGTGCGCACCAAGGTCGGCATCGACGGGGTCTACGCGATCTGGCGCGGCGACCAGTTCACCGCCCGCGCCGACCGCGGCGCGATGTCGGCCGGCTCCGCCGAGAAGCTCGCCAGCGCAGCCCTGCACTCCCACAACGGCGACATCGACGCCACCCTGAACGACTTCGTCGACAACGCGGCCCCGCAGGCCAAGGGCACCGGGGTCAACCACAGCACCTCGATCGCCTGGGTGGTCATCCCGCTCGTGCTGGTGGCGCTGGCCGGCGCCGGCGTCTTCTTCCTCTTCCGCCGGGCCAAGCAGCGCAAGGAGGCCCAGGCCCGGGCCGAGCTGGAGCAGCTGCGCCGCGTGGTCGACGAGGACATCACCGCCTACGGCGTCGAGCTGGAGCGCCTGGACTTCAACCCGCGGGCCACCGACGCGGACGACGTCCAGCGCACCGACTACAGCCACGCGCTGGACTCGTACGAGAAGGCCAAGCGCCTGATGGACGAGGCCAAGAAGCCCGAGGACGTCAAGGTCGTCACGGAGACCATCGAGGACGGCCGGTTCGCGCTGGCCACCCTGGCCGCCCGGCGCGAGAAGCGCCCGCTGCCCGAGCGCCGCCCCCCGTGCTTCATGGACCCGCGGCACGGCCCGTCCGTCAAGGACGTCGACTGGGCCCCGGCCGGCGGCGCCGCCCGCAGCGTCCCGGTCTGCCAGGCCGACGCGGACCGGGTGGCCGCCGGCCTCGACCCGGCGATCCGCACCGTCGACACCGAGCACGGCCCGCAGCCGTACTGGAACGCCGGGCCGGCGTACGCCCCGTACGCGGGCGGCTACTACAGCGGCTTCGGCGGCGGCGGCCTGCTGTCGGGCCTGCTGGTCGGCACGATGCTCGGCTCGATGATGAGCTCCCCGGCCTACGCCGCGGCCCCCATGATGGGCGGCGGCCACGGCTACCAGGACCAGTACGACGGCGGTGACTTCACCGGCGCCGACTTCAACTCCTCCGACTTCGGCGGCTTCGGTGGCGGGGACTCCGGTGGCGGGGACTTCGGCGGCGGGGACTGGTAGTCCGCCCGCCCCGCGCCGTCCCTCCGCGGCCCCGCCGGTTCCGACCGGCGGGGCCGTCCGCCGTCCCGGTGCGGGTTCGGGGAGCCGATCCGGCGTGGCAGGCTGGCGTCGTGACCCCCGACACCACTACTCCCGGCGTCCCGGTCGGCCCTGCTCGATGGCCGCGGCGCTCCAGGTGGTGGGGGAGAAGTGGGCCCTGCCGGCGGTGCGCGAGCTGTCTTACGGCAACCACCGCTTCGACCGGACCGCCCGCAACACCGGCGCGCCGCGCGACCGGCTGACCGCACGGCTGCGGGCGCTGGAGGAGGCCGGGGTGGGCGAGCGCCGCCCGTACGGCGCGGTGACCGGCCGTCGCGCCGGTTAGGGTCTTGGCATGCACGGTCGCGACGCCCACAGTGATGAACCGGTCCGGGTGACCGCCTGGGTCCGGGGGAGGGTCCAGCAGGTCGGGTTCCGCTGGTGGACCAGGGCGCGGGCGCTGGAGATCGGCCTCACCGGCTACGCGAGCAACCTCGGCGACGGCCGGGTGCAGGTGGTCGCCGAGGGCCTGGCCGCCGACTGCGAGCAGCTGCTGACCCTGCTGCGAGGGCCGGACACGCCCGGAGCGGTGTCCGGAGTGACCGAGATCTGGACCGCCGTCGGCGCAGGTTACGAGGGCTTCGAGATCCGCTGAACGCCCGGCTCCCGGGCCGGCGCCGCCGCTCCCCGGAACTGATCCGCAACGGCCGGTGTCATACGGTTGCCAATCGGGCAGACTCGTGGTTGACTCCGCATCGAACGATGATCCACGAGCACGTGGTGGACCCGGGCCCGAGACCCCCCAGGCGTGACGACACCGCCGGGCAGGTGACAGGGGCGCGGTAGCGTGCGGTGATCGTGTTGACCCGTACCGTCTTTGGTGAGACGCTTGAAGCCCGCGCACACGATCGCGTATCCCGGTAGGCGCATGCCCTCGTGAGCCCAGCTCACGGCGGTTGTGCCGTAGTGCCCAGCCAGCACTTCCGGTGCGCGCCGCGCGTGCGTCCCCCTTCCCCCTAGACCTGTACCGTTCCGGTTCGGTCACTCAGCGTGGAGGACCATTCATCATGGCAAAGGCGCTTCTCGGGTACGTCGGCGGCCCCGACCCGCGAATGCTCTCCGAGATGCGACGGCTTCAGCAGCGCGTCCAGGACCTGGAGTCCGAGCTCCTTCGGATGCAGGCTGAGAACGACGCGCTCACCGCTGTCGCTGACGAGCACTCGCTGCTCAACAGCATCGACCTGGATCAGCGGGAGCCGGCTCTCACCTGAGCCCCGCCCCGCTCCTCACGGATCGACGCCGCTGTGCACTGAGCCGCCCCGAAAGGGACGCAGCTTTGCAAGGGACGCCCGGATGTGGCGTCCCTTCGTCGTGTCGGACTCCGGATACAGTCGGTTCCCGTCGTGAGCGAATGAGGAGACCGGCCGCGTGCACCTGAAGAGTCTGACGCTGCGCGGCTTCAAGTCCTTCGCCTCCAGCACCACCCTGCGCTTCGAGCCCGGCATCACCTGCGTGGTCGGCCCGAACGGCTCCGGCAAGTCGAACGTGGTGGACGCGCTGTCCTGGGTGATGGGCGAGCAGGGGGCCAAGTCGCTGCGCGGCGGCAAGATGGAGGACGTCATCTTCGCCGGGACCAGCGGGCGCGCCCCGCTCGGCCGGGCCGAGGTCAGCCTCACCATCGACAACGGCGACGGCGCCCTGCCGATCGATTACTCCGAGGTGACGATCACCCGGACCATGTTCCGCAACGGCGGCAGCGAGTACGCGCTCAACGGCGGGACCTGCCGCCTGCTGGACATCCAGGAACTGCTCTCCGACTCCGGCATCGGCCGCGAGATGCACGTCATCGTCGGACAGGGCCAGCTCGACTCCGTGCTGCACGCCGACCCCATGGGCCGGCGCGCCTTCATCGAGGAGGCGGCCGGCGTCCTCAAGCACCGCAAGCGCAAGGAGAAGGCGCTGCGGAAGCTGGACGCGATGCAGGCCAACCTCAACCGGGTCCAGGACCTGGTCGCCGAACTGCGCCGCCAGCTCGGACCGCTCGGCCGACAGGCCCGGATCGCCCGCCGGGCCGCCGGCATCCAGGCCGACCTGCGGGACGCCCGGCTGCGGCTGCTCGCCGACGACCTGCTCGCGCTGCGCCGGGCCGTCGAGGCCGAGGTCGCCGACGAACTGGCGCTGCGGCTGCGCCGGACCACCGTCGAACAGGAACTGGCGCGGGCGGTGCAGCGCGAGCAGGTCCTGGAGGCACAGGTCCGGCAGCTCGGCCCGGGCCTGGAGGCCGCCCGGCAGACCTGGTACCGGCTCTCCGCCCTCGCCGAACGCACCCGGGGCACGATCGGACTGGCCGAGGCCCGGGCCCGGCACGCCGCCGCCGGGAGCGCGGCCGAGGAACGGCGCGGCCGGGACCCGGAGGAGCTGGAACAGGAGGCCGAGCGGATCCGCGAGGAGGAGGCCGCCCTCGCCGAGGCGCTGGAGGAAGCCCGGTACGCGCTGGCCGAGGCGATCGAGCGCAAGGACGAACTGGAGCGCGGGCTGGCCGCCGAGGAACGCCGGCTGCGGGACGCCGCCCGGGCCATCGCGGACCGCCGGGAGGGCCTGGCCCGACTCCAGGGACAGGCCGCCGCCGCCCGTTCCAGGGCCGGCTCGGCGGAGGCCGAGATCGGTCGGCTCGCCGAGGCCAGGGACGAGGCGCTGCTGCGCGCCGGGGCCGCGCAGGGCGAACTGGACGAACTCCAGCAGCAGGTGGACGGCCTGACCGGGGACGACGAACAGGCCGAGGCCGGGTACCAGCGGGCCCGGGCCCGGCTGGCCGAGGCCGAACGGGACCAGGCCGCCGCCCGGGAGGCGGCCGCGGCCGCCGAACGCGAACGGGCCGGGCTCACCGCGCGGCACGAGGCGCTCTCGCTCGGACTCCGCCGCAAGGACGGCACCGGCGCACTGCTGGCCGCGGGGGAGCGGCTGACCGGGCTGCTCGGCCCGGCGGCCGCGCTGCTGCGGATCGAGCCCGGTTACGAGGTGCCGGTGGCCGCCGCGCTCGGGGCCGCCGCCGACGCGGTGGCCGTCGAGTCGCCGCAGGCCGCCGTCGGCGCGCTGCGACTGTTGCGCGCCCAGGACGCCGGTCGGGCCGCGCTGCTGATCGCCGGAGCAGAGGAACTCCCGCGCGGAAACGGTGAGTTGCCGGATGGTGCCCGGTGGGCCACCGAACTGGTCGACGGGCCGGGCGAGTTGATCGCCGCCGTACGGAACCGGCTGGCCGGGGTGGTCGTGGTCGCCGACCTGGAGCAGGCGCTGCGACTGGTCGCCGATCACCCCGAACTGTCCGCCGTCACCACCGAGGGCGACCGACTGGGCGCCGGCTTCGCCCAGGGTGGCTCCGGTGGCGCTCCCAGCCTGCTGGAGACCCAGGCGGCGGTGGACCAGGCAGCCCGGGCGATCGGCGAACTCGACCTCCGCTGTGCCGAATCGGCCGAGCGACTGGCCCGACTCACCGAACTGCGACGGGAGTCGGCCGCGGAGGTCGAGCGGCTCGGCGAACTGCGGCGGCAGGCGGAGAAGGAGCGGGCCCAGGTGGCTGGGGCGCTCGGCCGGCTCGGCGGACAGGCCCGGGCCGCCGCCGGGGAGGCCGAGCGGCTGTCGGCCGCCGCCGCGCGGGCCGAACAGGGCCTGGCCGAACTGCTGGCCACCGCCGAGGAACTGGCCGAACGACTGGCCGCCGCCGAGGAGTCGGTGCAGTCCGGGGAGGACGAGCCGGACCCGGCCGAGCAGCAGCGGCTGGCCGGCGCCGCCTCCGCCGCCCGGCAGGGCGAACTGGAGGCCCGGCTCGCGGTGCGCACCCACGAGGAGCGGGTCCGCGCGCTGGCCGGCCGGGCCGACCAGCTGGACCGGGCCGCCCGCGCCGAGCGCGAGGCGCGCGCCCGGGCCGCCGAGCGCCGCCGGCGCGCCGAGCACGACGCCCGGGTGGCGAACGCCGTCGCGGCGGGCGCCCGGCAGCTGCTGGCCTGCCTGGAGGTGTCGCTGGCCCGCGCGGACGCCGGGCGCGCGGGCGTCGAACAGGCGCTCGCCGAGCGGGAGAACGAGCTCCGGGAGCACCGTGAGCACGGGCACGGGCTCAAGGAGGAGCTGGACAAGCTGGTCGACGCCGGCCACCGGGACGAGGTGCTGCGGGCGGAGAAGCGGCTGCGGATCGAGCAGTTGGAGGCCCGCGCGCTGGAGGAGTTCGGCATCGACGGGGGCGAGCTGCTGGCCTCGTACGGACCGGACCAGCCCGTGCCGCTGTCGCCCGCGGCGTCGGCCGCTGATGGCACCGTCGAGGAGGGACAGGAGCGGGGGGAGCCGTACCCGTACGTCCGGGCCGAGCAGGAGAAGCGGCTGCGTGCCGCCGAGAAGGCGTACCAGCAGCTGGGCAAGGTCAACCCGCTGGCGCTGGAGGAGTTCGCCGCGCTGGAGGAGCGCCACACGTTCCTCGGCGAGCAGCTGGACGACCTCAAGCGCAGCCGGCGCGACCTGCTGGACATCGTCCGGGACGTGGACCAGCGGGTCGAGCAGCTGTTCACCTCGGCGTACCACGACACCGCCGCCCAGTTCGAGGGTGTCTTCGCCCGGCTCTTCCCGGGCGGCGAGGGGCGGCTGGTGCTGACCGACCCGGACAACATGCTCACCAGCGGGGTCGAGGTGGAGGCCCGCCCGCCGGGCAAGAAGGTCAAGCGGCTGTCGCTGCTGTCCGGCGGCGAGCGCTCGCTGACCGCGGTGGCGCTGCTGGTGGCGATCTTCAAGGCCCGGCCCAGCCCGTTCTACGTGATGGACGAGGTGGAGGCGGCGCTGGACGAGACCAACCTGCGCCGGCTGGTCGGGATCATGGAGGAGCTGCGGGAGAGCTCCCAGCTGATCGTGATCACCCACCAGAAGCTGACCATGGAGTCCGCCGACGCGCTGTACGGCGTGACCATGAAGGGCGACGGGATCTCCCAGGTGATCAGCCAGCGGCTGCGCGAGGGGGCACCTCCCGGCCGCCAGGCCGGGGGAGAGCGCCGGGAGCGGCGTCCGTCGGGCGTCGGTCGGGTGACGGTCTAGGGCGGCGGCGGTCCGGAACGGCTCCGGTCACGGATACTGGTCGGGTTATGGAATACGTGATCCTTGCCGTAGTCATCGCCGTGGTCGCCGTCGGCGCGATCGCGGGCCTCGTCGTTTCCGGCAGACGACGCCAGCAGCTGCCCCCGAAGTCGCAGGCGCCGGTCATCACGGCGCCGAAGACCACCCCGCGGGAGCCCCAGGTCGGCGAGGAGGCCGCGCCGCCGACCGAGGAGCCGCGCCGCACCGTCGAGGAGGTGCCGCTCCCCGAGGCCCCCGCGGTCCCCGAAGCCCCCGAGATCCCAGAGGCCGTCGAGGTCGAGGCCCCCGCCGAGGCCGAGGTGGCGCCCGCCATCGAGGTCCCCGAGCCCACCGCCGGCCGGCTGGTCCGGCTGCGCTCCCGGCTCTCCCGTTCGCAGAACTCCCTCGGCAAGGGGCTGCTCTCGCTGCTCTCGCGCGAGCACCTGGACGAGGACACCTGGGAGGAGATCGAGGAGACCCTGCTCACCGCGGACGTCGGCGTCGCCCCGACCCAGGAGCTGGTCGAGCGGCTGCGCACCCGGGTGAAGGTGCTCGGCACCCGTACGCCCGAGGAGCTGCGCGGCCTGCTCCGCGAGGAGCTGGTCGAGCTGGTCGGCAAGGACGCCGACCGCACCGTCCGCTCCACCAAGCACGAGGAGGGCCCGGCCGTGGTCCTGGTCGTCGGCGTCAACGGCGTCGGCAAGACCACCACCACCGGCAAGCTGGCCCGCGTCCTGGTCGCCGACGGCCGCCGGGTGGTGCTCGGCGCGGCCGACACCTTCCGGGCCGCGGCCGCGGACCAGCTGCAGACCTGGGGCGAGCGGGTCGGTGCGCGTACCGTGCGCGGCCCGGAGGGCGGCGACCCGGCCTCGATCGCCTTCGACGCGGTCAAGGAGGGCATCGCCGAGGGCGTCGACACCGTGCTGATCGACACCGCCGGCCGACTGCACACCAAGACCGGCCTGATGGACGAGCTGGGCAAGGTCAAGCGGGTCGTCGAGAAGCACGGCCCGGTGGACGAGGTGCTGCTGGTGCTGGACGCCACCACCGGCCAGAACGGTCTGATCCAGGCCCGGGTGTTCGCCGAGGTGGTGGACATCACCGGCATCGTGCTGACCAAGCTGGACGGCACCGCCAAGGGCGGCATCGTGGTCGCGGTGCAGCGCGAGCTGGGCGTGCCGGTCAAGCTGATCGGTCTGGGCGAGGGCGCGGACGACCTGGCGCCGTTCGAGCCTGGTGCGTTCGTGGACGCGCTGATCGGGGACTGACCGGGACTCCCCGTCGACGAGGGTCCGCTCCTCCGGGAGCGGGCCCTCTCGCGTGCCCGGGGTGCCTCCCGCCCCGAGCCGACGGGGCGGGGCGGTGCCGAGATGGAGGAGTGACGGGCGAGGTGCGAGCGCTGGAGCGGCGACCCTCGGCGCCGGTCAGAGCGCCCCGGAGGAGAGCGGGCGCGTCGCCGGACGGGTCAGGAGGCGATCCAGGCGGGCTCGGCGGTGCGCTCGCGGCTGCGGTGGCAGGCGTAGGCGAGGGTGCCGAGCAGCAGCCGGGCCTCGGGCGGGCAGCCGGCGTTGTCGCGGGTGGGGCGGCGCAGCCAGCGGACCGGGCCGAGTTCGCCGAGCACGGTGGGCGGGGCGGCGACGTAGCTGCCCTCGCCGTGGCAGGCCAGGTCGAGCGCGGCGTCGTCCCAGCCCATCCGGTAGAGCAGGTCGGGCAGTCGACGGGCGGTGCCGGCGGCGACCAGGAACTGCAGCCGGCCGGTGGGCGGGGCGAGCACCGGGCCCACCTGGGTGCCCATCCGCTCCAGCCGGACCAGCGCCTGCAGGCCGGCCGGCTCGGGGACGTCCAGGACGTCGAAGGCGCGGCCGGTGGGGAACAGCACGGAGCCCTCGGCCCCGGGGGCCCCGGCCCGGCTCGCGGTGCCCGGCACGGGGTGCAGGCCGGGCGCGGCGCAGCGCCGGGAGCCGCAGGGACAGCGGGGCGGGGCGGCGGAGTCGGCCGGGTCGCCGGTGGCGACGGTCCAGCCCCAGCGGCCGGTGTACTCCGCGGCGGCCTGGGACGCGGTGACCTTGGTGCGGCGGCGCGCGCCCAGCGGCGCCAGCCGCAGGTGCCCCAGTCGAAGTTCGCCGAACAGGTTGTCCATGCCTCCCCCAACAGGTTCTCGTTGCCGATGGTTACGGGATGGTGACTGTGTGTTGATTTTCCGTTGCGTGGTGCGTAGTGCGGTGGCGGCGCGCAGCGCTTGGCGTGCGCCTGTTGCGGGGGTGTGCCTCGGGCGCCGCCTTGTGGGGGCGGCGCCGATGCCGGATCGTCGGGTGCGTGGGGTGGTTGCCGTCCCGAGTGGGTGGCGAACTCGCCTGTGGCTGCGGCGGATTACGGGGTCTGCCGGGTCTTCCGGGGTTGGCCGGGGGACTTGGCGGCTCGCATATGCCGGGCCGCCGCGACCACCTAGTCAAGCGCCTGCCCCCGTAGTTCGGTTCACTCCTGGGGGTGGCGAAAGGTGGCGTTTCGCCAGGGGCGCTCCCACGGGTACCTCGCGGGGCACTACGTTCAGCACGCGGACGTCGTCGGAGCTCCCGCTCCGGGCCGTCGGGGAACGGGAGTTGGGGATCTGACGGACCGTCCACGACGATGGCACACCAGTACGACGAGGCGGTACCGCAGCACCTCAGACACGGCACGTCTGGCAAGAGCCCGCAACCGTCGGGCGGTCACGATCGGGGGCCCCGCAGGGGCCGGGCGGGATGGGGACGTTCCCATGGCAGAGAAGCAACCCAACGAGAAGCTGACCACGTGGTTCGCCCGCAGCGGCTGGTCCAAGGGGGAGTTGGCCCGCCAGGTCAACCGCCGGGCCCGGCAGATCGGCGCCCACCACGTGTCCACCGACACCTCCCGGGTGCGCCGATGGCTCGACGGCGAGCAGCCCCGCGAGCCGATCCCCAAGATCATGTCCGAGCTGTTCTCGGAGCGCTTCGGCTCGGTGGTCTCGATCGAGGACCTCGGCCTGCGCGCCGCGATCCCGGTCTCCACCGTCGGTGGCGGCGTGGACCTGCCGTGGAGCGCCCCGCAGACCGTCCAGCTGATCAGCGACTACTCCCGCAGCGATCTGATGCTCAACCGCCGGGGCTTCCTCGGCACCTCGCTCGCGCTGACCGCCGGCGCCGCGCTGATCGAGCCCATGCAGCGCTGGCTCGCCCCCGGCCCGACCGGCATCCCCACCCCGATCCTCACCGCGGCCAACGGCGGCGAGGTGTTCACCGGCCGGCTCTCCGAGCCCGAGCTGGAACTGCTGGAGCAGACCACGGTCATGTTCCGCCAGTGGGACGCCCAGAACGGCGGCGGGCTGCGCCGCAAGGCCGTGGTCGGCCAGCTCCACGAGGTCACCGACCTGCTGCAGGAGACGTACAGCGAGGACACCACCAAGCGGCTGTTCCGGCTCACCGCCGAACTCGCCCACCTGGCCGGCTGGATGTCCTACGACGTCGGGATGCACCCGAGCGCGCAGAAGTACTACGTGCTCGCCCTGCACGCCGCCAAGGAGGCCGGCGACCGCCCGTTCGGCGCGCTGATCCTCACCGACATGAGCCGCCAGATGATCCACCTCAACCGGGGCGAGGACGCCCTGGACCTGATCCACCTGGCCCAGTACGGCAGCCGGGACACCGCCACCCCGCGGCAGCAGTCCCTGCTGTACGCGATGGAGGCACGCGCCTACGCCACCATCGGCGAGGTGAACCGCTGCGCCCGGGCGATCCGGCTGGCCGAGGACACCTTCACCGACATCCGCGAGGGCGACGGGGACCCGGACTGGCTGAAGTTCTTCTCACCGGCCGAGCTGAACGCCGAGAACGCCCACTCCTACCGCGACCTCGCGTACCACTCGGACAACGCCCAGCTCTACGCCTCGCTGTCCGCGCCGGTGATGGGGCGCGCCGTCGACCTGTTCCGCCAGGACGACGACCACGTGCGCTCGTACGCCTTCAACCTGATCGGCATGGCCAGCGTCCACCTGCTGCAGAAGGAGGCCGAGGAGGCGGCGCGGTACGCCGAACAGGCGGTGGACATCGCGACCAAGGTGCGCTCGGAGCGGCTGAACTCCCGGGTCCGCAAGACCACGGAGGCCGCGGCCGCCCGGTTCCAGGGCGTGGACGCGGTGAGCCGGCTCCAGGAGCGGGTGGTCCAGGACATCCCGGAGTTCGTCTCGGTGGTCTGAGCGGCCCCGGGCAGGAGACTCCACCGACCGTGACGGCCGCCGCCGTCACGGTCGGTGGCTTTCCGGGCCACGGACCGTGCGGTGCGGCGGCAGAGTAGCCCATCCGGCCCTGCGGCGGGGCCGCGGTTCACGCGGCCGTAACCCGCGCGTCGCACGCGTCACGGCCGCGAAACAAGCGACCGCACTGGCCGAAACCCGCCTTCGGCACTCTCCTCTTCATCGCCGACACCCCGGGTGGCACGGGACAGGTACCCGGGGGCGGAGCGGCTTGGACGCAGAGGAGACGCCGATGCCGGACGGCTTCAGCGCGGGCGACACCGCCTTCGTGCTCATCAGTGCGGCCCTGGTCATGGTGATGACCCCGGGCCTGGCCTTCTTCTACGGGGGCATGGTCAGGGCCAAGAGCACATTGAACATGCTGGCGATGAGCTTCCTCTCGCTCGGCATCGTCAGTGTGCTGTGGGTCCTCTACGGCTACTCGCTCAGCTTCGGGCCCGACTCCTTCGCCGGACTCATCGGCAACCTGGACTTCCTCGGGATGCGCGGCATCGGACTGAACGAACTGACCGGGTCGATCCCGGTGACGGCCTTCGCGATCTTCCAATTGATGTTCGCGATCATCACCCCGGCGCTGATCAGCGGCGCCGTCGCGGACCGGGCCAAGTTCTCCGCCTGGGGCCTGTTCATCGCGCTCTGGGTGTCGGTCGTCTACTTCCCGGTCGCGCACTGGGTGTTCTTCATGGACAACGGCCACGGCGGCTGGCTGGGCGACAGAAACGGCGTGATCGACTTCGCCGGCGGAACGGCCGTGCACATCAACGCCGGTGTCGCCGGCCTCGCACTCTGCCTGGTGCTGGGCAAGCGGGTCGGCTTCAAGAAGGACCCGATGCGCCCGCACAGCCTGCCGCTGGTGATGCTCGGCTCCGGGCTGCTGTGGTTCGGCTGGTTCGGCTTCAACGCGGGCTCGGCGCTGGCCGCCAACGGCGTGGCCGCGATGGCGATGGTCAACACCCAGGTCGCCACCGGTGCCGCGCTGGTCGGCTGGCTGGTCTACGAGAAGCTCAAGCACGGCGCGTTCACCACGCTGGGCGCCGCCTCCGGCGCGGTGGCCGGCCTGGTCGCGATCACCCCGGCCTGCGGCTCGGTCAGCCCGCTCGGCGCGGTGGCCATCGGCCTGATCGCGGGCGCCGTCTGCGCCGCGGCCGTCTCGCTCAAGTACCGCTGGGGCTTCGACGACTCGCTCGACGTGGTGGGCGTGCACGCGGTGGGCGGGGCGATCGGCTCGCTGCTGATCGGCCTGTTCGCCACCGGCGGGGTCGGCCAGACCGCCAAGGGTCTGTTCTACGGCGGCGGGCTGGGTCAGCTCGGCAAGCAGGCGATGGGCGTGGCGGTGGTCGCGGCGTACTCCTTCGTGCTCTCCTGGCTGCTGGCCAAGGCCGTCGACAAGCTGGTCGGCTTCCGGGTCGCAGAGGAGGTCGAGGTGGCCGGCATCGACCAGGCCGAACACGCCGAGTCCGCCTACGACTTCAGCGCCGTCGGGGGCGGCCTGGCCCGGGCCCTGCCGGCGCTGGGCCTCGGCTCCGGTGCCAGCTCCGGGCCCGGCTCCGCGCCTGGTGGCAAGCCCGCCGGGACGGCCGTCGAGAAGGCCGCCGACAAGACCACCGAACAGCCCGCCGAGAAGACCGAGGTCGACGCCCGATGAAGCTCATCACCGCCGTGATCAAGCCGTACCGCCTGGACGAGGTGAAGGCCGCCCTGCAGGCCTTCGGGGTCCACGGCCTGACCGTCACCGAGGCCAGCGGCTACGGGCGCCAGCGGGGCCACACCGAGGTCTACCGGGGCGCCGAGTACACCGTCGACCTGGTGCCGAAGATCAGGATCGAGGTGCTGGTCGAGGACGAGGACGCCGACGACCTGATCGACGTCCTGGTGAAGGCCGCCCGCACCGGCAAGATCGGCGACGGCAAGGTGTGGAGCATCCCGGTCGACACCGCCGTCCGGGTCCGCACCGGCGAACGCGGCCCGGACGCCCTGTGAGGCACTGACCGATCCGGCGGACCCGCCCCTGCCCGGGGCGCGGGTCCGCCCGTCGGCGCATCCCCGCTCGGCCGTACGGCGGCTCGGCCGTACGGCGGTCCCGCCGTACGACCGCTCGGCTGTACGGCCCACCCGCACCACGGCTCACCCGCATCACGGACGGGACCCCGCGCATGACCACCGAGACCAGCCCCTCCGATCCCCTGGACCACCCGGCGGCCCGGACCGCGCTGCTGGAACGGCCCGGACTGACCGGCCGCCCGCGCCGCCTCGCGCTCGCCCGGCTCACCGACGACTGGCTCGCCGGGCTGCTCGCCGCCGCCGGGGCCCCGGCCTCCGGCGTCGCGCTGGTCGCCGTCGGCGGCTACGGCCGGGGCGAGCTGTCCCCGCGCAGCGACCTGGACGTCCTGCTGCTGCACGACGGCCCGATCGCCCGTGAGCTGCCCGAGCGGATCTGGTACCCGGTCTGGGACGCCGGAGCCAAGCTGGACCACTCGGTGCGCACCCCCGCCGAGGCCCGTGCGGTGGCCGCCGCCGACCTCAAGGCCCAGCTCGGCCTGCTGGACGCCCGCCACCTCGCCGGGGACCCGGCGCTCACCGCCGCGCTGCGCTCCGCGGTGCTCACCGACTGGCGCGCCAGCGCCCCCGCGCGCCTGCCCGAGCTGCGCGAACTGGGCCGGGAGCGGGCCGAACGGCACGGCGAGCTGTCCTTCCTGCTGGAGCCCGACCTCAAGGAGGCCCGCGGCGGCCTGCGCGACCTGGTCGCGCTCGACGCCGTCGCCGCCACCTGGCTCGCCGACGCGCCCCGGGACGGCCTGGACGCCGCGGCGCTGCGGCTCGCCGACGTCCGCGACGCCCTGCACCTGGCCACCGGCCGGGCCACCGAACGGCTCAGCCTCCAGGACCAGGACCAGGTCGCCGAGCGGCTCGGGGTGCTGGACGCCGACACCCTGCTGCGCCATGTCTACGAGGCCGCCCGGACCGTCTCCTACGCGAGCGACGTCACCTGGCGGGCGGTGGACCGGGTGCTCGCCGCCCGCTCCGGCCGGGGCCGTCGGGCCGTCCGGTTGGGCTTCCCGTTCACCGGTGCCGGGCGCGCCAGCGGCGCGGTGGCCCGGGGCGCCGTCGCGCGCCGCCCGCTCGCCGAGGGCGTGGTCGAGCAGGACGGCGAGGCGGTGCTCGCCCAGGCCGCCCGCCCGGCCGCCGACCCGGTGCTGCCGTTGCGCGCCGCGGCCGCCGCCGCCCAGAACGGGCTGACCGTCTCGTACGCGACGGTGCGCCGACTGGCCGCCGAGTGCCGTCCGCTGCCGGTGCCCTGGCCGGACGAGGCGCGCGAGCAGCTGGTGACCCTGCTGGGGGCGGGGGAGGCGGCCGTGCCGGTGTGGGAGGCGCTGGAGGCGGAGGGGCTGGTGACCAGGCTGCTGCCGGACTGGGAGCGGGTGCGCTGCCGCCCGCAGCGCAACGCGGTGCACCGCTGGACGGTGGACCGGCACCTGGTGGAGACGGCCGTCCGGGCCGCCGCGATGACCCGCCGGGTGGCCCGGCCCGACCTGCTGCTGGTCGCCGCGCTGCTGCACGACATCGGCAAGGGCTGGCCCGGCGACCACAGCGAGGCCGGCGAGGTGATCGTCCGCGACCTGGCCGCCCGGATGGGCTTCCCGCCCGAGGACACCGAGACCCTGGCGGTGCTGGTCCGCCACCACCTGACCCTGGTCGACACCGCGACCCGGCGCGACCCGGACGACCCGGCCACCGTCGAGACGGTCACCAAGGCGGTCCGCACGCTGCCGGAGCTGGAGCTGCTGCACGCGCTCACCGAGGCGGACGCGCTGGCCACCGGCCCGGCGGCGTGGAGCGCCTGGCGGGCCTCGCTGGTGGACGGCCTGGTGGCCCGGGCCGCCGCCCAGCTGGCCGGGGGCCCGGTCCCGCCGACGGAGGTCGCGCCCGGCGCGGAGCAGGAGCGGCTCGCCGTCGAGGCCGCCCGCACCGGCGCTCCCGCACTGTCGCTGCTGGCCCAGGCGGTGGGCGCGGACCCGGCCACCGAACCGATGGGCGTCGAGCTGACCCTGGCCGTCCCGGACCGGCCCGGGCTGCTCGGCACGGTGGCCGGGGTGCTGGCGCTGCACCGGCTGACCGTCCGCTCCGCCGGTCTGCGCGAACTGGACCCGATCGGCGCGGGCCCGGTGCTGCTGCTGTCCTGGCGGGTGGCCGCCGAGTTCGGCGAACTGCCGGAGGCGGCCCGGCTGCGCGCCGATCTGCGCCGGGCGCTGGACGGCTCGCTGGACGTCTCCCGCCGCCTCGCCGAGCGGGACGCCGCCGCCCCGCGCCGCCGGGGCATAGCGACCCCACCGCCGCTGGTCGCGGTGGCGCCGGCGGTGGCCTCGGCGACCGCGACCGTGCTGGAGGTCCGCGCGCACGACGCCCCCGGGCTGCTGCACCGGATCGGACGGGCGCTGGACGGGGCGGGCGTCCGGGTGCGCACCGCGCACGTCTCCACGCTGGGCGCGGAGGCCGTCGACTCCTTCTACCTGACCGATCCGGAGGGCCGTCCGCTCACCGCGGGGCGGGCCGGGGAGGTGGCGGCGGCGGTCCGGGCGGCGCTGGGCTGAGGCCTAGCCGTCCGGGGGCCGGAGGCCCGCCGTACGGGGCGGCGGAGGTCCGCCGCACGGGATGCCGGAGGTCCGCCGCACGGGGGTGGAGACCGTACCCGGGGCGGCCGGATACCCTGGGGGACGACGACCGTACTGATACCGATGCCGCAGAGGACCCGCGACGACGTGTTCGACACCCTTTCCGATCGCCTCGCAGCGACGTTCAAGAACCTCCGGGGCAAGGGCCGCCTGAGCGAGGCGGACATCGACGCCACCGCCCGCGAGATCCGCATCGCGCTGCTGGAGGCGGACGTCGCGCTGCCGGTCGTCCGGGCCTTCATCAAGCAGGTCAAGGAGCGGGCGCTCGGCGTCGAGGTCTCCGGCGCGCTGAACCCGGCGCAGCAGATCATCAAGATCGTCAACGAGGAGCTCATCGCGATCCTCGGTGGCGAGACCCGCCGGGTGCGGTTCGCCAAGAGCGGCCCGACGGTCATCATGCTCGCCGGTCTGCAGGGTGCCGGTAAGACCACCCTCGCGGGCAAGCTCGGTGCCTGGCTGAAGAAGCAGAAGCACACCCCGCTGCTGGTCGCCTGCGACCTCCAGCGCCCCAACGCGGTCAACCAGCTCCAGGTGGTCGCCGACCGCGCCGGCGTGGCCTTCTACGGCCCGCAGCCGGGCAACGGCGTCGGCGACCCGGTGCAGGTCGCCAAGGACTCGATCGAGTACGCCAAGCAGAAGCAGTACGACGTCGTCGTCGTGGACACCGCCGGCCGCCTGGGCATCGACGCCGAGCTGATGCAGCAGGCCGCCGATATCCGCGCCGCGGTGAACCCCGACGAGGTCCTGTTCGTCGTCGACGCGATGATCGGCCAGGACGCGGTCACCACCGCGCAGGCCTTCCTCGACGGCGTCGACTTCACCGGTGTCGTGCTCTCCAAGCTCGACGGCGACGCCCGCGGTGGTGCCGCCCTGTCGGTCGCGCACGTCACCGGCCGGCAGATCATGTTCGCCTCCAACGGCGAGAAGGTCGACGACTTCGACGCCTTCCACCCGGACCGGATGGCCTCGCGCATCCTGGGCATGGGTGACGTCCTCTCGCTGATCGAGAAGGCCGAGCAGACCTTCTCGCAGGAGGAGGCCGAGAAGATCGCCGCCAAGCTGCGCGGCGGCCCGAAGGCCTTCACGCTGGACGACTTCCTGTCCCAGCTGGAGCAGGTCCAGAAGATGGGCTCGATCTCCAAGCTGCTCGGCATGCTGCCCGGCATGGGCCAGATCCGCGAGCAGATCAACAACATCGACGACAAGGACGTCAACCGGGTCGGGGCGATCATCAAGTCGATGACCCCGACCGAGCGCGCCGAGCCGGAGCTGATCAACGGCTCCCGCCGGGCCCGCATCGCCAAGGGCGCGGGCGTCCAGGTCGGCGAGGTCAAGAACCTGGTCGAGCGGTTCTTCGACGCCCGCAAGATGATGTCCGCGATGGCCTCCGGCAAGGGCATGCCCGGCATGCCGGGGATCCCGGGCATGGGTGGCGGCGCGAAGAAGTCCGGCAAGAAGGCCCCGCAGGCCAAGGGCAAGCGCAAGAGCGGCAACCCGCTGAAGCGGGCGCAGGAGGAGGCAGCGGCCGCCGAGCGCCGCGCGCTCGGTCCGGGCGCCGGCCAGGGCCCGGCCGACGGCGGCGCGTTCGGCCTCGGCGCGGGCAAGGGCCCGGCCGACTTCGAGCTGCCCAAGGAGTTCAAGGACCTGCTGTAGGCCTCGGCCCGCAATCCTGTTCGGCCCGTCGCCCGGTGTACTCCGGGCGGCGGGCCGTTCGCGTGTCCGGGCCGTCGCCGTCGCTGCTGCCGTCGCCGTCGCCGTCGCCGTCGCCGTCGCCGTCGCGGCCGCGTCCGTGCGTGCGGGCCGGATGGGGGCCGGGGGTGGTGTTCGGGCACGTGTCGGCCTGGCCGGGCACGCTGCGGTGCCGGAGGACGGTGCGGTGTCCGATGATGGCGGCATGCGAGTGACGATCAGGGCCCCGAGGGCCGAGGACGAGGTTGTGTACGCGGAGGCGGTCCGACGGTCCGCCGAGCACATCGGACGGTGGAACCCGGTCGAGCCGGACGGTCTGCCGGAGCTGCTGGGGCGGCAGGGGGCCGGCCTGCGCACCTTCCTGATCCTCGACCGGGAAACCGGCGGACTGGTCGGGAAGGTGAACGTCGCCAACATCGTGATGGGCCGGTTCTGCAACGCCTCGCTGGGCTACGACTCGTACCTGCCGTTCGCCGGCACCGGGCGGATGACCGAGGGCCTGCGGCTGGTCCTGGACCGTTGCTTCGCCCCGCAGTCGGCCGACGGGCTGGGGCTGCACCGGCTGGAGATCAACGTGCAGCCGGAGAACGAGCGCTCGATCGCGCTGGCCAAGCGGCTGGGCTTCCGGCACGAGGGCTTCACCCCGCGGATGCTCTTCCTGCAGGGGGACTGGCGCGACCACGAGCGGTTCGCGCTGACCGCGGAGGAGTGGCCGGGCGCCGCCGCGTGAGCCCCGACGGGGCGTCATAACCGCTGGTCGGGGGGCTTGGGCACGGCTGTACGGCCGGTCCGGCGCGGCGTTGCGGTTGGCCCGCCCGAGCGGCTGTCCGTATTGTCCGGTGGGTGACCGAACCCGTGCCGCCGCGCCAGACCCCCGACCAGCCCTGGCGGTCCGAGGGGGCCCCGCCCCCGCCCCCGCCCCGCCGCCGGATGCCCGGCGGCTGGACCGGCCTCGTCCTCACCGCACTCGTGGTGTTCCTGATCTCCGACCTGCTGCTGTCGTTCTTCGGCAACGAGGGCGCCACCACGATCTCCTACACCGAGTTCAACGACCAGCTGAACAAGGGCAACATCACCAAGATCTACTCCAAGGGCGACGCGATCGAGGGCACCCTCAAGAGCGCCCAGCCCAAGCCCGACGGCGGCAAGGGCGACTACACGGAGTTCGACACCCAGCGCCCCTCCTTCGCGGGCGACAACCTCTGGACCACCCTGCAGCAGCAGGGCGTCGAGGTCACCGCCACCTCGCCGGTCCAGCAGCGCAGCTTCCTCACCAACCTGCTGCTCTCGCTCGCCCCGATGCTGCTGCTGGTCTTCGTCTGGGTGCTGCTCGCCCGCCGGATGGCCGGCGGCCTCGGCGGCGGACCGCTCGGCCGCAAGGCCCCGCCCAAGCCGGTCACCGCCGATCAGGGCAAGCGCACCACCTTCGCCGACGTGGCCGGCATCGACGAGGTCGAGGCCGAACTCACCGAAGTGGTCGACTACTTGAAGAACCCCGAGCGCTACCGCAGGCTCGGCGCCAAGATGCCGCGCGGGGTGCTGCTGAGCGGCCCGCCCGGGACGGGCAAGACCCTGCTGGCCCGGGCCGTGGCCGGGGAGGCGGACGTGCCGTTCTTCTCCGCCTCCGCCTCCGAGTTCATCGAGATGATCGTCGGCGTCGGCGCCAGCCGGGTCCGCGAACTGTTCACCGAGGCCCGCAAGGTCGCCCCGGCGATCATCTTCATCGACGAGATCGACACCATCGGCCGCCAGCGCGGCGCCGGCGGCGGCATGGGCGGGCACGACGAACGCGAGCAGACGCTCAACCAGATCCTCACCGAGATGGACGGCTTCACCGGCTCCGAGGGCGTCATCGTGATCGCCGCGACCAACCGGGCCGACGTGCTCGACCCGGCGCTACTGCGCCCCGGCCGCTTCGACCGCCGGATCACCGTCAGCCCGCCGGACCGGGAGGGGCGCGCGGCGATCCTGCGCATCCACACCCGGACCGTGCCGCTGGCCGGCGACACCGACCTCACCCGGCTGGCCAAGGTCACCCCCGGGATGACCGGCGCCGAACTCGCCAACCTGGTCAACGAGGCCGCTCTGCTGGCCGTCAAGCGGGAGCAGGACGCGGTCAACGAGCGGGACCTCTCGGACGCCCTGGAGAAGGTCCAACTGGGCGCCGTACGGCCGCTGGTGATGCCGCAGGAGGAGCGCGAGCGGACGGCGTACCACGAGAGCGGGCACGCGCTGCTCGGCATGCTCCAGCCGGGTGCGGACCCGGTCCGCAAGATCACCATCGTGCCGCGCGGCCGGGCCCTCGGCGTCACCCTCTCCACCCCGGAGAACGACCGCTACTCGTACACCGAGCCCTACCTGCGCGGCCGGATCATCGGCGCGCTCGGCGGGATGGCGGCAGAGCAGGTGGTCTACGGGGTGATCACCACCGGCGCCGAGAGCGACCTGGAGCAGGTCACCAACATCGCCCGCGGGATGGCCGGGCGCTGGGGGATGAGCGAGCGGGTCGGGCGGCTCACCGCCGTGCCCGCGGACGCGCAGGGCGCGTACGGGCTCTCGGCGGCGCCGACGACGCTGGACGCGGTGGACGAGGAGGCCCGGCGGATCGTCGCCGAGTGCTACGAGGACGCGGTGCGGATCCTGACCGAGCAGCGGCCCCGGCTGGACGCGCTGGCGGCGGCGCTGCTGGAGGCGGAGACGCTGGACGAGGAGGCGGCCTACCGGGCGGCGGGGGTGCCCCGGAAGACGGCCGACGAGGAGGCGTGAACCGGTAGCCGGGGTGCCCGCCGTGGTGGCGGGCACCCCCGGTTCGTCGTGCGTGCCCCGGTGCGCCCAGGGTTCGTTCAGGGCGTGTTCGACGGCGTGTTCAGCGCGTGTTCAGGGGTGTGTTCGGCGGCGTTGTTCGGCGGCGTGTCCAGGGTCTGTTCAGGAGGTGTCCTCAGCGGGGCCGCTCCGCGATCAGGTAGCGGAAGACGTTCTCCATCCGGACCGAGCCGTCCGGGCACAGGTACGGCTGCAGCGCCTCCTCCAGCTCCTTGGCCACCAGCGCGGCCCCGGAGAACTCCTCCGCCGCCTCGAACAGCCCGGTGGAGAGCAGCCCGCGCACCGCGCTGTCGAGGTCCGGGTAGGCGAACGGGCAGCCCACCCGGCCGCTGCCCGCCGGGCGCAGGCCGACCGGCAGGAGCAGGTCCTCCAGCGCGCCGGGCGCGCTCAGCTCGAACGGGTCGCGCGCGGTGGTCCGCCCCGCCCGCCGGCGGGCCACGTCCAGCACCGGGGCGCTCTCGCAGCGCTCCGGCGGCCCCCAGGCGGCCAGCACCACGTGCCCGCCCGGAAGGGTCAGCCCGGCGGCCTCGGCGACCACCCGGCCGGGCTCGGCGGCGCCGGGCAACTGGTCGAAGACCGTCACCAGCGAATGGGCCGAGCGGGGGACGGCGGCGGCCGGCCGGGCCCCCGCGCACACCCGCAGCCGGCGGTCCCGGGCCAGCTCGCGCAGCTCGTCCCGGGGCTCCTGCCCGGCCACCTGGGCGCCCCGTCCGGCGGCGAGCAGCAGGGCCAGTCCGGAGCGGCAGCCCAGCCCCAGCACGCTGCTCGCCGGGCCGACCTCCAGGCGGTCGTACACCGCCTCGTAGAGCGGTACCAGCATGCGTTCCTGGATCTCCGCCCAGTCGCGCGCCCGCGCGGGCCCGGCGGCCCCTTGCTGCGGGTGGTGCGGTCGTGCGCCCGTCGGTCGTGCGGTCGTGCCGGTCGTCCGAGCTGAAGCCATCGCGGCCTCCCATCCGGTCCTTCGGTGTGCTGCTACGGCTCCCCCAAAGTCCCGCCCCACTCCAGCGAACAGCGGGTCGGGCCCGGCGTCCAGAGGGGTGCAGGGTGGTGCGCGCGTGTCGCGGTCGTGCGCCCCCCTGCGGACGGCATGCCACGGCTGCCGGCCGGTGAGGGCGGCGGTGACGTCCCGCGAGAGCGGTGGCGAGCTCCCGCGAGGGCGGTGGCGATCCCCCGCGAGGGCGGCCGTGATCTCCCGCGAGTGTGATGGCGATTCGAAGTGAGGGGGTCGATCCCCGTACCATTCCGCCCATGGCTAAGGCACCCGTTCTCACCCCTCAGGCGGAAGACTTCCCGCGCTGGTACCAGGACCTCATCAACAAGGCCGAGCTGGCCGACAACGGTCCGGTGCGCGGCACCATGGTCATCCGACCGTACGGCTACGGCCTGTGGGAGCGGATGCAGCAGGAGATGGACGCGCGCATCAAGAAGGCGGGCGCGCAGAACGCCTACTTCCCGATGTTCATCCCGCAGTCCTACCTGACCAAGGAAGCCGAGCACGTCGAGGGCTTCGCGCCCGAACTCGCGGTGGTCACCCACGGCGGCGGCAAGCAGCTGGAGGAGCCGGTCGTCGTCCGGCCGACCTCCGAGACCATCATCAACGAGTACTTCTCCAAGTGGGTGCAGAGCCACCGGGACCTGCCCCTGCTGATCAACCAGTGGGCCAACGTGGTCCGTTGGGAGCTCCGCCCGCGCGTCTTCCTGCGCACCACCGAGTTCCTCTGGCAGGAGGGCCACACCGCCCACGCCACCTACGAGGACGCCCGTGCGTACGCGTCGATGATCCACACCCAGGTCTACGGCGACTTCATGACCAACGTGCTCGGCATCGACGTCGTGCTCGGCCGCAAGACCGCCAAGGAGCGCTTCGCCGGCGCCATCAACACCCTCACCCTCGAAGGCATGATGGGTGACGGCAAGGCGCTGCAGATGGGCACCAGCCACGAGCTGGGCCAGAACTTCGCCAAGGCGTTCAACACCACCTACCAGTTGCAGGGCGCCGAGCGCGAGCACGTCTGGCAGACCTCCTGGGGCGTCTCGACCCGCATGGTCGGCGGCCTGATCATGTCCCACGGCGACGACAACGGCCTGCGGGTGCCCCCGCGCCTGGCCGCCGTCCAGGCCGTGGTGCTGGCCATCAAGGGCGACGACGCGGTCATCGCCAAGGTCCGCGAGATCGGCGCCCAGCTGGAGGCCGCCGGCATCCGGGTCGTGGTCGACGACCGCACCGACACCCCGTTCGGCCGCCGCGCCGTCGACTGGGAGCTCAAGGGCGTTCCGCTGCGCATCGAGGTCGGCCCGCGCGACCTGGAGAACGGCACCGCGATGCTGGCCCGCCGCATCCCCGGCGGCAAGGAGCCGGTCTCCATCGACGCCCTGGCCGCGCTGCTGCCGGGCATCCTGGAGGAGGACCAGGCGCTGCTGCTGCGCCAGTCCCGCGAGCGCCGCGAGGCCCGCACCGTCGACGTCAAGACCCTCGACGAGGCCGTCGAGGCCGCCGCGACCGGCTGGGGCCGGATCTCCTGGGCCGACCTCGGCGCGGAGGGCGAGGCCAAGCTGTCGGAGCAGGGCGTCACGGTGCGCTGCATCGTCGCGGCCGACGGTTCGGTGCCGCAGACGGACGACCAGGACGGCAATATCGCGATCGTCGCGCGCGCGTACTGACCGCCGCGCACTGATCGCACTGATGCGCGTACCGGTACGCACTGCTGCGAGTAGTGTTGCGCGTACTGACGTGCTACTGCCGTACGTACCGGCGTGCGCACTGTTGCGCGTACTGATGACGGCCGCCGGCAGGTAATGACCGTTACCGGCGACATTTGCCCGGAATGCGGATGGGTAAGAATCCGGTAACTCTGCCGGAGGAGCCCGACCGGGCTACATCCCTACTGGCCAGTCAACTGCCGGTATTAACGGAATAGCGGTACGGTGTACGGCCCGTGGCCCTGTCAACTTCGGCGGGTCCACGGGCCGTACGTCCTGGGGGCGACAGCCCGCCTCCCGGATGGAATTCACGAGGTCCGCCGGTGTTGCGACGGGCCGAAACCGGCAGGGGGTTGGTCTTGCGTAAGATCCGGAACGCGCAATTCGCGCGCAGTCGCGCATTCCTGGGAGTTCCCTGGGAATTCCCGGAGAACGGGAACATGCGGAACATCGGCTCACTCTGCATCGTTGGTCTAGCGTGAGCACGACACAGCCCCTCGTCCTCGCGGCCGAACTGGCCGCCGCCTGGAGTGACATCCAGGCCTACCACCAGGACCTTCCCGACCTGGCCTCGCCCGAGGCACTGATCGGCGAGTCCTCCTCGGCCTGTGGCACGCGGCTCGGTTTCGAGCGGCTCCTCCACGAGGCTGCCCACGGTCTGGCCGCGGCCCGGGACATCCGGGACACCTCGCGCGCCGGCCGCTACCACAACCGGCGCTTCCTGATGCTCGCCTCCGAGCTGGGCCTGGCACACCCGGTCGAGCCGCACGCCAGCAGCGGCTTCTCCCAGGTGACCATGCTCAAGGAGACGCAGGAGCGCTACGCCGAGACCATCGAGCGGCTGGACCGCGCCCTCGGTGCGCACCAGGAAGCGGTGGCCGGCGACGGCACCAACCGCGCCTTCCGCGGCCCGGCCGCCCGGCACGGCTCCTCCGGGGGCGGCGTCCGGGTCAAGGCGGTCTGCGGCTGCGGACGCAACGTCCGGGTCGTGCCGTCAGTGCTCGCCCAGGCGTCCATCGTCTGCGGTGCGTGCCAGCAACCGTTCAAGATCGCATAACCCGGGGTCGGGGCCGGTCGGCGACTGTGCGGGCAGTCGGCGCGGCCGGCGTGATCGGCAGCGGTGACATCGGTGACATCGGTGAGTCTGTGGGCTGACCGGGAGCGGGGGCTCCCGGTCGAGCCCTGAGCTGTTCGTTCGCGGCGCCTGTCCTGGCGCTGTCCGCCGGGTGTGGCCCTGTGTCGCGGGCTCCCGGCGGGTTCCTGGCGAGTTCCTGGCGAGTTCCCTGCGGGTGACGGTCGGGTCGGTCGGGTGTCGGTCGGGGTGGCCGGGAGCTGGTCGGGTGCCGGTCGGGACGGCCGAGTGAAGACCCTTCGCGCCGGTATGGCAGAATGGACAGCTGAGTACTCGGCAGCCGGGTCAGGACCCCTCTCTCCTACGGCTGGCGTGTCCCTTGAACGGCCCGCCCCGCAACCCCACGCGGACGGCAAGGCCGCTCACCCACGTCAACACCAGGAGAATCCACTCCCGTGGCAGTCAAGATCAAGCTGAAGCGTCTCGGCAAGATTCGCTCCCCGCACTACCGCATCGTCGTCGCCGACGCCCGCACCAAGCGTGACGGTCGCGCGATCGAGGAGATCGGCATCTACCAGCCGACCTACAACCCCTCGAAGATCGAGGTCGACAGCGACCGCGCCCAGTACTGGCTTTCCGTCGGCGCCCAGCCGACCGAGCCGGTCCTCGCGATCCTCAAGCTGACCGGCGACTGGCAGAAGTTCAAGGGCCTGCCGGCCCCGGCGCCGCTGCTGGTCGCCGAGCCCAAGGTCGAGGACTTCTCGCACCTGTTCGCGAAGGCCGTCGCCGGCTTCGAGGACGCCACCACCGGTGTCGCCATCACCCCGAAGGCCAAGAAGTCGGACAAGGCCGAGGCTGAGGCCGACGCCGCCGTCGAGGCCTGAGCGTGATCGAGGACGCCCTCGACCACTTGGTAAAGGGCATCGTCGAGCACCCCGACGAGGTGCAGGTGCGTTCGCGCAACCTGCGTCGGGGCAACACCATCGAGGTGCGGGTGCACCCTGATGATCTCGGCAAGGTGATCGGCCGGGGCGGCCGCACGGCGCGCGCACTGCGCACCGTGGTCGGCGCCCTCGGCGGTCGCAACGTCCGGGTCGACCTGGTCGACGTGGACAACATTCGCTGACGCAGCTGCTCGTTCAGCCGTCGGGCTTGAGGCCGACCGGGACGCATGTCGTCCCGGTCGGCCTTTTTCGCTTCCGTGGCCCGATCGGCAGTCCGGTCGCCTGGCCGGCTGGTCGGTCGGCCGTCTGGTCGCCTGGCCGGTCGGTCGGCTTCTGAGGGCCTTCGCCGGCCTTTGTGGGTCCTCGTGGACCTTCGCCGGGGGCGGCTCCAGGCGTCTTCGTCGCATCCGTCTCAGCTCATCTACCCCTGCTCATCTGTCTCTGCCTCTCGCTCAGCAACTCCAGGAGAACGATCACCGTGCAGCTCGTCGTCGGCAAGATCGGCCGCGCCCACGGCATCAGGGGGGACGTCAGTGTCGAGGTCCGCACCGACGAGCCGGAACTCCGGCTCGGCCCTGGTGCCGTCCTGCTCACCGACCCGGCCTCGGCCGGGCCCCTGACCATCGAGTCCGGCCGGGTGCACAGCGGCCGACTGCTGCTGCGCTTCGCCGGCGTCAAGGACCGCAACGCCGCCGAGGCACTGCGCGGCACCCTGCTCATCTCCGAGGTCGACCCGGAGGAGCGTCCGGACGATCCGGAGGAGTACTACGACCACCAGCTGATCGGCCTCGACGTGGTGCTGCTGGACGGCACCCGGGTCGGCGAGCTGACCGAGGTCGTCCACCTGCCGTACCAGGACCTGCTCATGGTGGAGAAGGCCGACGGCACCGAGGTGATGGTGCCCTTCGTCACCCAGATCGTGCCGACCATCGACCTGGAGAACCAGCGGGCCGTGATCACCCCGCCGCCCGGGCTGATCGACCCCGAGGAGGCCGAGGTCGCCCGCGGCGCCTCGGAGGAGCCGGAGGAGTCGGAGTGAGCGCCGAGCAGGCTTCCGGGGACGCCGTCCTCGGGGATGCGGATGTCCACGGTGTCGACGACGTCCAGGGCGACCAGGGCGACCAGGGCGTCCGGTCCGGGATGCGGATCGATGTCGTCTCGATCTTCCCCGAGTACCTGGAACCGCTGAACATCTCGCTGGTCGGCAAGGCCCGGGCCCGTGGCCAGCTCGACGTGCACCTCCACGACCTGCGGGAATGGACCCATGACGTGCACCGCACGGTGGACGACAGCCCGTACGGCGGCGGCCCCGGCATGGTGATGAAGCCCGAGCCGTGGGGCGAGGCGCTGGACGCGGTGGTGGCCGGCGGTCCTGCGGGCGAGGTGCCCACGCTGGTCGTGCCGACCCCGAGCGGGCGCCCGTTCACCCAGGAGCTGGCGCAGGAACTGGCGGGCCGCCCCTGGCTGGCGTTCACCCCCGCGCGGTACGAGGGCATCGACCGCCGGGTCATCGAGGAGGCCGCCACCCGCATGCCGGTGGTCGAGGCCTCGATCGGCGACTACGTGCTGGCCGGCGGCGAGGTCGCGGTGCTGGTGATGGTCGAGGCCATCGCCCGGCTGTTGCCCGGCGTACTCGGCAACGCCGAGTCCCACCGGGACGACTCCTTCGCCCCCGGTGCGATGGCCGACCTGCTGGAGGGCCCGGTCTACACCAAGCCCGCCGAGTGGCGCGGCCGGACCGTACCGGACGTGCTGCTCAGCGGAAACCACGGCAAGATCGCCCGCTGGCGGCGGGAGCAGGCCTTCGCCCGCACCCTGGCCAACCGGCCCGACCTGGTCGGGCGCTGGCAGAACGGCGCCTTCGACAAGAAGGACCGGGCGGCGCTCAGCGTCCTGGGCCTGGCCTGGGACGAGGAGCTGGGCCGATTTCGGTCCGCAGCCGGTGATGTGGAAGAATAGGCCGCTGCTGTCTGTCGCTGGTTCCCTTCCGTAGGGAGCACGTGGACCGGCGCCCTCGCCACGGGGGGATCGCCGCCAGCCGATGCGGCCCGCAGCTCACCCCATTGTGACGAACTTCCGTGGGCGGCCCGTGGCGCCTGCGATGGAGAGCAACATGAGCAACAAGCTCGCTGCTGTCGACGCGGCTTCGCTGCGCACCGACATCCCGGCCTTCCGCGCCGGTGACACCCTGAAGGTTCACGTCCGGGTCATCGAGGGCAACCGCTCCCGTGTCCAGGTCTTCCAGGGCGTCGTCATCCGTCGCCACGGCGCCGGCGTCGGTGAGACCTTCACCGTTCGCAAGGTCAGCTTCAACGTCGGCGTGGAGCGCACCTTCCCGGTGCACACCCCGGTCGTCGAGAAGATCGAGGTCGTGACCCGCGGTGCGGTTCGCCGCGCCAAGCTGTACTACCTGCGTGACCTCCGCGGCAAGGCCGCGAAGATCAAGGAGAAGCGCGACCGCTGATCCACGGACCCCTGGCCGCGCCGGGGGCCGGATCGCTCCGAGGGGCCGGGCTGCCGCAAGGTAAGCTCAGCGCCCGATGAGCACGCACGAACCACTCGCGGACCGCGACGGCAGTCCCGCACCCACCGGTGCGGGCTGGCTGGCGGGGTCCGCGGTCGTTTCCGGGTCGGGGGTGGCGCCGGGGCCAGGGTCGGGGTCGGGGGCGTTCGCGGAGACGGGTGGAGGCCGGGGCGACGTCGAGAGCAGCGGCCAGAACCCGGACCACGATCGGGCCGAGACGACGGACGAGGACGCGGACACGGACGCAGGCGCGGAAGCAGCCTGCGGTGCGACCGACGACGACGAGGCCGACGAGGCCCACGACGAGGCCGACGAGGCGCCCGGGCGGTCGCGTTCGCGGGACCTGTTGCTGTTGGCCGGGATCTGCCTGGCGGCGCTGCTCCTCGTGAACGCCTTCGTGGCCCGTCCGTTCACGGTGCCGTCCGGCTCGATGGAGAACACCCTGCAGCCCGGCGACCGGTTGATCGCCAACCAGCTCGCCTACGCCTTCGGCGGTCACCCCCAGCGGGGCGACGTCGTGGTCTTCGACGGGACGGGATCCTTCCTCCCCGAGTCGGCCGAGCCACCGGGGTTCTGGGACAGCCTGCGCTCGGTCGGCCGGGACCTCGGGCTGGTCCCGGCCGGGGACACGGTCTACGTCAAGCGCGTGGTCGGTGTCGCCGGGGACCGGGTGCGGAGCACCGGCCCGGGTGCGCCGGTCACCGTCAACGGTGTGCCGGTGGACGAGACCGCTTACCTGGACCCGGGCGACCAGCCGTCCGACGTACCCTTCGACATCCTGGTGCCGCGCGGCAAGCTGTTCGTGCTGGGCGACCACCGCAGCGCCTCCCGGGACTCGCGTGACCACCTCGGTGAGCCCGGTGGGGGCTTCGTGCCCGAGGACAAGGTGATCGGCCGGGCCGACTGGGTGGTCTACCCGTTCTCGCACCTGACCGGCCTGGACCGGCCCGCGGCCTTCGCCGCGATTACGGGGACGGGTGGTCATGGGGAGCAGGGGTAGGGGGCGGGTCGCCGACCACCCGGCCCCGGAGCAGGGCAGCGGCGAGGCGGACCACGCCGGCGCCGGCCCCGTTGTACCGGTTCGCGGCCGCGCCGAGCGCCGCCGTAGCGCCCGCCGCGCGGCGCGCCGACGCAAGCGCTCGCTGCTGCGCGAGTTCCCGCTGATCATCCTGGTGGCACTGCTCGTGGCGCTGGTGATGAAGACCTTCCTGATCCAGGTGTTCGTGATCCCCTCGGGCTCGATGGAGCAGACCATCCAGGTCGGGGACCGGGTGCTGGTGGACAAATTGACCCCCTGGTTCGGCAGCGAGCCGCAGCGCGGCGACGTGGTGGTGTTCAAGGATCCGGGCGGCTGGCTGGAGGGCGATCGCAAGCCGTCCGGCGACGGGCCGGTACTGGGCCCGGCCAAGCAAGTGCTGACCTTCGTCGGACTGTTGCCGTCCGACAACGAGCAGGACCTGATCAAGCGCGTGATCGGTGTCGGCGGGGACACCGTCGAGTGCTGCGACGAGCGGGGGCGGCTCAGCGTCAACGGCCACCCGGTGGAGGAGCCGTACCTCGCGGCCGGCAACCCGCCGTCCCGGCAGCCGTTCAAGGTGACGGTGCCGAAGGGGCGGCTGTGGGTGATGGGGGACCACCGCGACGTCTCCGCCGACTCCCGCTTCCACATGGGCAATCCGGGACAGGGCACCGTCCCGCTGACCGATGTGGTCGGTCGCGCGTTCGTGATCGCCTGGCCGCTGGGCCGCTTCCATCAACTCGATGAACCGGGTTCACTCTCCTCTCTTTCCGCGACCCCGCAGGTCGCCAGAACTACGCCGGAATCGATGGCGGTTGGGCCGGTTCCCATGGAACCTCCGCTCGTTATGGGTGTGTTGGGCATCCTTCCGCTTGTCGTTCGCCGGCTGAGGCGGCCTCCGGAGTGAGCCGCTACGGCCGTTGAACGGGCTGGCGGCGCGTGTGGAACCGTGAGCCGGATGCCTTGGAGTGATAGAGAAGTGCAGGTGCGGCCGGGAGCGGTCCCGGCTGTCCGCCAGGCGGTGTTGGTGTCAGGGGAGTCCGCTGTGGGCAATCCTGATGCGTTCATGGTCGTGGTGAGCGTGGTGCCCGCTGTGCGGCACTTTGAGCGCGGGCGCGCGGGCGTCCGCACAGCAGGGAGGAGACGTTGTGGGGGATTTGGTGATCGGTGCCCGCTCAGGCGCCGGGGAACCCGAGGGCCCGGGCGGCCGGGTGAGCCGGTCCGCCGAGTCCTCGGCGCCCTCCGCCGCGGTCGAGGACGCGGCGGCCCAGACCGCCGATGAGCACGGCACCGGCTCGGACGGTCCCGCAGAGCCCCCGCGGCCGGAGAGCGGGGCGGCGGACGGGTCGGCGGACGATTCGGATTCGGAGGCGCCGGCCAAGCCGCGCAAGCAGCGCTCCTTCCTGAAGGAGCTGCCGATCCTGGTCGGCATCGCGCTGATCCTGGCGCTGGTGATCAAGACCTTCTTCGTCCAGGCCTTCTCCATTCCGTCCGAGTCGATGCAGAACACCCTGCAGGTCGGCGACCGGGTGCTGGTGGACAAGCTGACCCCCTGGTTCGGATCCGAGCCCGAGCGCGGAGACGTCGTGGTGTTCCACGACCCGGGCGGCTGGCTCAACGACGAGCCGACCCAGCAGAGCAGCAACTCCTTCGTCCGCGGCGTGCAGGACGTGCTCAGCTTCGTCGGGCTGATGCCCTCCGCCAATGAGAAGGACCTGATCAAGCGGGTCATCGCGGTCGGTGGCGACACCGTCGAGTGCAAGGACGACGGCCCGGTCAAGGTCAACGGTGTGGCGCTCAACGAGCCGTACATCTACTCCGGCAACACCCCTTGCGGGACGCAGCCCTTCGGCCCGGTGAAGGTGCCGAAGGGCCGGATCTGGGTGATGGGCGACCACCGCGCGGACTCGCTCGACTCCCGCTTCCACATGGACCAGCCGGGCGGCGGCACCGTGCCGGTGGACAACGTGATCGGGCGTGCCTTCGTGGTGGCCTGGCCGGTCAGCCACTGGTCCACGCTCCCGGTGCCGGACACCTTCGACCAGAAGGGCCTGGCGGCGGCCTTGCCGGTCGCGCCCCCCGTGGCCGGTGCGGTGGGGGCCGTCGTCCTGCTTCCGCTGGTGCGCCGGGTGCGGACCCGGACGGAGCGCCGGAAGGCCTCCTGAGCTCTACCAGCTCCTCCCCGACCCTTGCGCGGGCCGTGGTACCGACGAGTAATCTGCTCGGACGTGCCACGGCCCGTCGGCGTTCGCGCCCGAGCCACCGGCGTGCCAGTGGTGTTCTCCGGTCGGCCAGAGGTGGACGGTTTCGATGAGCAGTGTCGTGGAGCAGTCGGCCGACCAGTCGGACGCGCCCGCCCCGTCCGGCCGGCGGCCCGCCGCGGTGCTGCAGGGCGTCGCGCTCGCGCTCGGGCTGCTGCTGATGATCGGCGGTTTCGCGCTCATAGCGATCGACTACCGGCCGTACAAGATCCCCACGGCCTCGATGCATCCGACGCTCCAGGTCGGCGACACCGTGCTCGCCCGCAAGGTCGACGGCGGCGCCATCGGCCGAGGCGACGTGGTGGTCTTCCGGGACCAGGCCTGGGGCGGGGAGCTCATGGTCAAGCGGGTCGTCGCGGTCGGCGGCGACACCGTCGCCACCACTGCGGACGACCACCGGCTGACGGTCGACGGACAGCCCGTGGAGGAGCCCTACCTCGCGACCCAGGGCCGCCAGGGCGAGTCGTTCAGCGTGACGGTGCCGCAGGGCCGGCTGTTCCTGCTCGGCGACAACCGGGTCGGCTCGCTCGACTCCCGCACCCACCTGGAGGTCGACGGCGGGACCGTCCCGGCCACCGCGGTCGAGGCCAGGGTCGAGGCCACCCTGCTGCCCTTCGGGCGGATCGGCCTGCTGCACCGGACCACGGCCTTCGACGGTTTCGCGGGCCCGAGGGCCGGGGACCCGGGGCCGCTGGAGCCGGCCGCCTACGCCAGCGTTGCGGGCGCGGCGCTGATCGTCGTGACCTCGGTGGTGGGCGGGGTGGCGGGCCTGGCGCGCCGGCTCCGCCGGGGGCACAGCTCCTGAGCGCGACCGTCGCAGGCCGGGCCGCTCTGCCGAACATCGCCCCGGACGGACGCGCCGGGTGGCAGGATCGGTAGCGCCACCGATACGAACGGAAGGAGCGTGGAGCGCTGCCATGACTGCACAGCGTCGCAGGGCGGCGCGGATCCTGCTGCTGGACGGGCAGGACCGCATCCTCCTCTTCCTGGGGGTCGACCCCGCGGTCCCCGACGAGACGTGGTGGTTCACGCCCGGGGGCGGCTTGGAACCGGGGGAGGACGTGCGGGAGGCCGCCGAGCGGGAGCTCGCGGAGGAAACCGGCTTGCGGGGTGTGGACCTGGGGCCCTTGGTGGCGTACGGCACGGTGTCGTTCTCCTTTCAGGGACAGCGTTACGAGCAGGAGCAGTGGTTCCACCTGGCCCGGACCGCGGGGACGGAACTGGACCACTCGGGCATGGGCGAGGACGAACACGCCCAGCTGCTCGCGGCGCGCTGGTGGACGGTCGAGGAACTGCGGGGGACAGCCGACACGGTCTATCCGGTCGGGCTGGCGGACTTCCTGGAGCGACTGCTGGCAGAGGGCCCACCGGTCGATCCGGTACGGCTCTGAGCGTGGGTGCGGTGGTCCACAATGGGTGGACGTGACAATTTGAGGGGACGCCTGGATGAGTGCCGAAGATCTCGAGAAGTACGAGACCGAGATGGAGCTCAAGCTCTACCGGGAGTACCGGGACGTCGTCGGCCTGTTCAAGTACGTGATCGAGACTGAGCGACGTTTCTACCTCACCAACGACTACGAGCTGCAGGTGCACTCGGTCCAGGGCGAGGTGTTCTTCGAGGTGTCGATGGCGGATGCGTGGGTCTGGGACATGTACCGGCCGGCCCGGTTCGTCCGCAAGGTCCGGGTGCTGACCTTCAAGGACGTGAACATCGAGGAACTCGCGAAGAGCGATCTGGAGCTGCCCTCGGACGAGTCCGGCTTCGGGAACTGACGTTGGACGACTCAGTCCCACGCTGTCCAGCCGAATTTCGCGTGACGGGGGCTTCTCACTCCTGCGGGTGACAGGAGTCGTCTCCAGACCCGAGTTATCCACAGGCAACCGGTAATTCCCGGTTTCGGCCTGCGCGGTGGTGCAGCCTCCTCGGCGGAGGTGGTCACCATGCAGAACGCCATCGTGCAGGACCAGGCCGTACCGAACACGGCCGAGAACGCGGCGGATGACCTGGCCGACCGGGACCGCAGCACCAGGACAGGGCTCGGCCGCTACGGGGAGCGGGTCGCCGCCCGTCACCTCGCGGAGGCCGGGCTCCGCATCCTCGACCGCAACTGGCGCTGCGTCGAGGGCGAGCTGGACATCGTGGCCCTCGACGGCGACACCGTCGCGGTCTGCGAGGTGAAGACCCGCTCCGAGCGGGGCTTCCAGCAGCCCAGCGAGGCCATCGACCGGGCCAAGGCCGCCCGACTGCGGCGGCTGGCGGAGCGCTGGCTGGCCGAACGCTGGCCCGGCCACTTCGCCCGGCTGGCCGGGCCCGGGTACGACCCCGGGCCGTCCGATCCGCAGTGGCCGCCCGCCCCACCGGGCGGAGTGCGGATCGACTTGGTCGCCGTGGTCAACCGGGCGCGGGGTGCGGCCCTGGTCGACCACCTGCGGGGGGTGGTCTGAGATGGCCTTCGCCCGTACCTGTTCCGTCGCGCTGGTCGGGGTCGACGGAGTGATCGTCGAGGTCCAGGCCGATCTGGAGCCCGGGGTGGCCGCGTTCACCCTGGTCGGCCTGCCCGACAAGGCACTCACCGAGGCCCGGGACCGGGTCCGCGCAGCGGTCTGCAACAGCGGGGAGGCCTGGCCCCAGCGCAAGCTGACCGTCGGGCTCAGCCCCGCGTCGGTGCCCAAGAGCGGCAGCGGCTTCGACCTCGCGGTGGCCTGCGCCGTGCTGGCCGCCGCCGAACGGCTCGACCCGTCCTCCATCGCTGATCTGCTGCTGATCGGCGAGCTGGGGCTGGACGGCCGGGTGCGGCCGGTCCGCGGGGTGCTGCCGTCGGTGCTGGCCGCCGCCGATGCCGGATACGAACGGGTCGTGGTCGCCGAGCAGACGGCGCCCGAAGCATCGCTCGTCCCGGGGGTGACGGTGCTCGGGGTCCGCAGCCTGCGCCAGCTGGTCGCCGTCCTGACCGGGGTGACACCGCCGGAGGAGCCGCCCGACCCGATCGGCGGCAGACCGGATCCGCTGATGGCCGGCCTGATGCTGCCCAGCGCGAGCGTCCGGGGCCTGCCCGACGACCGCGCGGCGCGTTTCGACATGGCCGACGTGGCCGGTCAGTACGAGGCCCGGCGAGCCCTGGAGATCGCCGCGGCCGGAGGGCACCACCTCTACCTCAAGGGGCCTCCGGGCGCCGGCAAGACAATGCTGGCGGAGCGGCTGCCCGCGCTTCTCCCGCCGCTGACCCAGAAGGAGTCGCTGGAAGTCACCGCCGTCCACTCGGTGGCGGGCCTGCTCCCGGCCGGGCGTCCGCTGATCGACACCGCGCCCTACTGCGCCCCGCACCACTCCACCACGATGCCCGCGATCGTGGGCGGCGGCAGCGGTCTGCCGAGACCGGGGGCGGTGTCCCTGGCCCACCGGGGAGTGCTCTTCCTCGACTTTACCGACTACCCAGTGGCTGCTTAATTGTGCCGTTTGATGGACCTTTTGTCCTGAAACAGCATTATTTACCGATCGGCAAGGAACCCTCC
>NZ_JBHXEG010000053.1:56948-62725 GCF_042724935.1 Kitasatospora sp. NPDC127060 | reverse complement strand
GTCACCCGTACGGGTGACCGGCCTCGCTGCCGGGCGCCGTCGTCGTTCCCGGGGCGCAGCGGAAGCCACGCAAGGGGGTGCGTCGGGAGGCGGCGCCCGCTTTGGGACGCTCTGACGGAATCCGTACAGGCCTTCGAACAAAGGCGCCGCCCCTGTGCCGCAAGGGCCGGTATGGTCTGGGGTAACCGTGGACGCGGGGTACCGGAGTCCCCCTGCGCGAGGAGTCCCAACGTGCTGATCACCCATGACACCGAGTGCGCGCTGAGCATCCTCGTGGATCTGCTCAACACGGCACCCGAGGTGTGCGGCGACGAGCGACTGCCGGACGTCGCCGCGCTGGACGCCTTCGTGGTCCGCCGGGAGATCAGTGAGATCGACTCACTGACCGAGGACGACCTGCGCCAGGTGCACGAGCTGCGCACCCGGCTGCGCGAGGTGTTCCGGACGGAGTCCACCGAGGCCGCGGCCGAGCTGGTCAACGCGATCGTCGCGGCCGCCGGGACGACGCCCCGGCTGGTCAACCATGACCACCATGACTGGCACATCCACTACTTCGCGCCGCACGCCGCGCTCGGCCCCCACCTGGCGGCGGAGCTGGGTATGGCCCTGGCCTTCATCCTGATGGCGGGCGAGCGGGAGCGGCTGCGCCGGTGCGAGGCCCCGGACTGCGCGCGGGTCTTCGTGGACCTCTCCCGGAACCGCTCGCGGCGCTACTGCGACAGCCGCACCTGCGGCAACCGGCTGCACGTCGCCGCCTACCGGGCGCGGCAGCGGTCGGCGGAGGCCGTCGCCTCCGCCTGACCCGCCTGTCTCCGGCCGACGCGCCTCAGATGCCGCGCTTGCGGAGGATCTCCTCGATGTCGGCGAAGTCGCCGAGACCGTCGTCCCGTTTGCCCGTCTGCTTCTTCGCGGGCGCCTTGGGCGGTTGGGCCACGGCCGGGCGCTCGGGGGCCGGACCGGCGGCGGCCGGGCGCTCCGGGGAGTCCTCCAGGGCTCCGCGGCGGTCGATCCAGCGGGTGACGGCCAGCAGGGCTGCGGAGACGCCGAGCAGGACGATGCCGGTCCACACCCGGGGGTCGAAGACCAGCTTGGCCGCCCAGTCGGCGAACTCCCGGCCGATGGTGCCGGCCAACGGGAACAGGCCGGTCAGGTAGAGCCCGGCGGGCAGCAGCGCCACCGCGAACCAGCGGGTCGCCGAGCGGAAGCGCCGGCGCCAGGCCCGTTGTCCCGCGACGGCCACGCCGCCGGCCGTGAGGAGGAAACTGATCGCCGCGGTCAGCACGAGTGGACCCCTTCGTCTCCGGTCGTCCTGGTCATCGGTGCCTCCCTGTCGGTCCGTCCTCGGGCGCACCGCCGGGCGGGAACGGGCACCCACTAGTGGAACACTGGGGGGATGATCGATGGTTCCCTCCCCCGCCTCGAGTTCTGGTGCGACCTCCAGTGCCCGGACTGCCGTACCGCCCTGGACGACGTACGGGCGCTGCGCGCCCAGTACGGCGACGCGCTGCCCGTGGAGCTGCGGCACTTCCCGCTGGAGAAGCACAAGCACGCCTACGCCGCCGCGGAGGCAGCCGAGGAGGCGTTCGCCCAGGGGCTGGGGTGGCCGTTCGTGGAGGCGCTGCTGGCCCGGGTCGAGGAGCTGGACGCCCGGGGGCCGCAGGTGCTGCTGGAGGTGGCCCGGGAGGTCGGGGTGGACGTCGAGGAGGTCGACACCGCGCTGGTCGACGGCCGGCACATGCTGATCGTGGACTCCGACCAGGCCGAGGGCAAGGCGATCGGGGTCACCGGCACGCCGACGTACGTGATCGGTCGCGAGCGGCTGGACGGCGGGAAGAGCCAGGACGGGCTGCGCGAGCGGATCGTCGCCGCCGTCGAGGCCGCGAAGGCCTCCTGACGATCGGTCAATTCGTCACAGTGGCTTGCCGAAGCAACGGTTGACGATCCGGTAGCCGAGCGAGGCGTAGAGCCGGAGGGCGACCTCGTTGCCGGCGAAGACGTTCAGGCCGATTTCGCGCACCCCGGCGGCCAGGCACTCCCGCTCGGCGAGCAGCATCAGGGTGCGGCCGTGTCCCCGGCCCCGGTGGGCCGGGGACACCTCGACCACCATGACCCAGGCGAGCGGGGTGCCGTCCGGCAGGTCGCGCAGGTGGAGGTTCACCCAGAGCGAGCCGAGCGGGTCGCCGTCCGCACCGCCCGGGCCGTCCGTGCCGTGGAGCCGGCGCAGGACGACGCCGGGGGTGTCGGCGCCCTGCGGGAGGACGTTGCGGTGGTCCAGGGCCGACTTGGCGTGGGCCTGCTCCTCGGTGAGGCCGGAGTCCATCAGGGAGCGGACGTACTCCCGGGCCGCCCTGTCGATCCAGGCCGGGAACTCCGCGGCGCCGATCGGGCGGGCGGTGACGCCGGCGGGCAGGGCCGGGGCGGTGGTCAGGCTCTTGCCGAGGTTCCGCATCCGCTCGGTGTAGCCGAGGGCGGTGGCGAGCCCGCGGGCGATCGGGGCGGACTCGGGGACCACCACGTCCACCCGGGTGCAACCCCAGTTGCGCAGCACCTCCTCAGCGGCCAGCGCACCGAAGGTGCCGCGGCCCCGGCCGCGGCCCTCCGTGATCTCCAACTCGGATATCTCACCCCAGAGTTGGCTGCCATGGCGGGCCGAGGCGGTGCGCAGCGCGCCGACCTGGTGACCGTTCGCGAGGATCCGCCAGCGTCTGGTGCGGCCGCCGGCCGTGGTGGGTGTCTCCGGGCCCTCGGGGCGCAGCGTGGTGGTCATGTGGTGGTCCCTTCCCCTCGCCGGGAAGGTTATCCACGTGGCCCGTGGCGTCTCCTCGGCGTTCTGCCCGGGCCCGGGATCAGGGGTCGAGGTCGTCGCCGCTGCGCTGGGCGAAGACGTCCATGGCCTTGGCGGTGACCGGGCCGATGCCGGGCAGTTCGCGGTCATCGACGCGGGTGACGGCCTGGACGTCACGGGTGGTGGAGGTCAGGAAGATCTCCTCGGCGTCCTGCAGGGCGCTGAGCGGGAGGTCGGCCTCCTCGGCGCCGCACCAGTCGATGACCAGCTGCCGGGTGATGCCGGCCAGGCAGCCGGAGGCGAGGGTGGGGGTGAGCAGGCGGCCTTCGACGACCACGAAGACGTTGGTGCCGGTGCCTTCGCAGAGCAGGCCGGCGGTGTTGGCGAAGAGGGCCTCGGAGGCGCCGGCGCGGTGGGCGGCGGCCAGGGCGACGACGTTCTCCGCGTAGGAGGTGGTCTTGAGGCCGGCGACCGCGCTGTGCTCGTTGCGGCGCCAGGGGACGACGAGGGCGGCCGTCTCGTCGGGGCGGCGGTTGATGGCACCGAGGGCGACCACCAGGGTGGGGCCGGTGGTGCCGCGCTCGGAACCGAGCGGGGCGTTGCCGCCGGTGAAGGTGACGCGCAAACGGGCCAGCGGGGCCGGGTTGGCGGCGAGCACCTGGGCGCACGCCTCGCGGACCAGGTCGTGGTCGGGGTCGGGCAGGCCGAGGCCGCGGGCGGAGCGGGTGAGCCGGTCGAGGTGGCGGGTGACCGCGAAGGCCCGGCCGTCGACGGCCTTCAGGGTCTCGAAGACGCCGTCGCCGGTGGTCAGGCCGTGGTCGAGGACCGAGACGGCGGCGTCGGCGGAGTCGACGAGGGTCCCGTTGACCCAGCTCGTGGTGCGGTTGTCCATCGAGGGCTACTCCTAGGCGCGGTGCGGCTCATGATCGGTGTGGGTGTCGCTGTCGATCTCGCTGCCCGACGCTATCGCGACCAGCCGGGCGGCCTTCAGCTCGGTTTCGGCCCATTCGCGCTCGGGGTCGGAGCCCCAGGTGATCCCCGCGCCGGTGCCGAAGCGCAGGACCGGCGCCTGCCGGTCCTGCCGGTCGAGCCAGAAGGTGCGGATGCCGACGGCGAGTTCACCCTCGCCGCGATCGGCGTCGACCCAGCCGACGGCGCCGCAGTAGGGGCCGCGCGGGGCGGTCTCCAGGGCCTCGATGATCCGCAGGGCGCTGGACTTGGGGGCGCCGGTCACCGAGCCGGGAGGGAAGGTCGCGGCGAACAGTTCGGGCCAGCCGGCACCGTCGCGCAGGGTGCCCTCGACGGTGGAGACCAGGTGGACCAGGCCCGGGTGCTTCTCCACGGCGCAGAGGTCGGGGACGGTGACGCTGCCGGTCCCGCAGACCCGACCGAGGTCGTTGCGGACCAGGTCGACGATCATCACGTTCTCGGCGTGGTCCTTCTCGAGGAGGTCGTCCTCGGTGCGGCCGGTGCCCTTGATCGGCCCGGAGGAGACCGTACGTCCGGAACGGTGCAGGTAGAGCTCGGGAGAGGCGGTGGCGATCTCGACGCCGTGCTCGGGCAGTCGGATGGTGCCCGCGTACGGGGCGGGGTTGCCGCGGGCGAGGAGGCCGGTGAGGGCGTCGATGTCGCTGCGGTCGGGGTCGGGCAGCGGCGCGGACAGCACTCGGCACAGGTTGGCCTGGTAGACCTCGCCGGCGGCTATGTGCTCGCGGATGCGGCGCACACCCGCGGTGTAGGCGGCGCGGTCCAGGGAGCTGTGCCAGCTGCCGGCGGCCGGGCCCTGCCAGCCGGCGCCCGAGGGCGGGACCGGGGCGGGGCGGACGTCGTCGAAGCGGCCGCAGGTCAGCCGGCCCTCGAAGTCGTAGGCGACGGCCCAGTAGCCGGCGGAGTCGAGCGCGGCCGGGTCCGAGGTGACGTCGCGCAGCCCGGTGGCCAGACGGCCGCCGAAGCGGGCGAGCGGGGTGTGGGGGGCGGGGTGGCCGGACACGGTTCTCCTGCGCGGTGGTGCTGGGGGCGGCGGTGCCTGAAGTGTAGGTCGGCGGGCGTGGCTCGGGTCGGGCCCGCACTCCCCGCACTCCCGGCGCTTCCGGCGCTCCCACTGCTTTCCGCGCCCCCAGGTGCGAGCAGCCGAGTGCGTCACGCTGGTGTGCGCCGGGTGACCTGCGGATGATCGTCCGGGAGCGCCGCAGGTGGCGGCCGGTGACCGGCCGGAAGGGCTGACGGGACGGCACTCCGCGGGCATCCCCTCGGCACGCTGCGGGAACGGATTTTTAGCTGGCCCGGGAATCCGCTAGAGTTCAACACGTCGCCGGGGAGCGCAGCCGAAGAAAAGCGGTGAAGATCCCGGGAGACAGGCGGACGTAGCTCAGTTGGTAGAGCATCACCTTGCCAAGGTGAGGGTCGCGAGTTCGAATCTCGTCGTCCGCTCGATGGAGAACAGTGTAAGGTCGTTCTTCATGTGTTGCCTGGTGGAGTGGCCGAGAGGCGAGGCAACGGCCTGCAAAGCCGTGTACACGGGTTCAAATCCCGTCTCCACCTCCAAGAGGCCCTCCCGGTTCCACCGGGAGGCCTCCCCGCGCGATTAGCTCAGCGGGAGAGCACTACCTTGACACGGTAGGGGTCACTGGTTCAATCCCAGTATCGCGCACGTCGGACCTCATGGGTCTGCTGCAGGAACGCCTCACCAGGCGCGATTAGCTCAGCGGGAGAGCACTACCTTGACACGGTAGGGGTCACTGGTTCAATCCCAGTATCGCGCACAGTAACAGGCCCTTCGAGGCCTGCTGCACAACCGCCACATCAGGCGCGATTAGCTCAGCGGGAGAGCACTACCTTGACACGGTAGGGGTCACTGGTTCAATCCCAGTATCGCGCACAGTAACAGGCCCCTCGGGGCCTGCTGCACAACCGCCACATCAGGCGCGATTAGCTCAGCGGGAGAGCACTACCTTGACACGGTAGGGGTCACTGGTTCAATCCCAGTATCGCG
>NZ_JBHXEG010000053.1:50011-56849 GCF_042724935.1 Kitasatospora sp. NPDC127060 | reverse complement strand
GCACAGTAACGGCCGAGGCCGCGATCCGTCAGGGTCGCGGCCTCGGCCGTTTGTCGTTCCGACTGGGCCTGGGGCCGCGGCCTCGGGGCTCTCGGGGCCGGAGACAGAGAAGAGCCGCGTACGGTCGCCCTCACCGACGTCCGTACGCGGCATCTCCGCCTGCCGGGGCGCTCTGCGAGCCGCTCTCGCCCGTCCGCGTGTCAACGCGGTCGCGGCCTCCCCGGCGGCACTGCTCCCCGTCCCCAGGGGAACAGTGCCCGTTCTGGTGTACCTCTTACTACGGCCTTGGTGCCCTCGACGGCTTCGACGGCCTCAGCGGCCGATCAGCTCGGCCAGGGCCTCGGCCTGCTTCGCCAGCTGGTCCCACCCGCCGAACAGCAGCACCAGGAGCACGGCGCACGGCAGGGCCATGGCCAGCGCCACCGCGGGGTGCCGGGTGGGCGGCTCGGCGGACTGGGACTGGGTGAAGGCCGACCGAGGCCGGCGGGGGGTGCCCGTCTGCTGCGATGCCATGGCCCTGCTCCTGATCCGGTCGAGTTGGCGCGGTGGACGGCTTACCTCGGGGGACGAGCTCCCCGTCCACCGCTGGACACAACGCTATTGGTCGGGGGGCTTCCTGGGCGTCATGCCGTCGTACTGTTCCTCGGGCATCCCGGAGGATGACGCTCAGACTCAAGGCGTACTACCGAAGGGGGAGGGAGGTCCCGGCCCGTCCCCGAGGGAACCCTGAGGGGCAACCCCGAGAAACGATTCGGCACCCCTATGACCTGCAGTTCAGCGCACGATCCGACAATCGCATGGTGGCTTCAGGTGTTGCGTATCAGCACACCGCAGCGGGCAGTCCGTAAGCTGTGCCAGACAGGAACTGACGATGCCCCAACCGACGGGGCCTCACCCACAGGCTGACGGGGAACGAGACATGGCGATGATGCGGCTGAGGCGTGAGGACCCCCGCATCGTCGGGCCGTACCGCCTGCACCGGCGACTGGGCGCCGGCGGCATGGGTGTGGTCTACCTCGGCTCCGACCGCCGCGGACAGCGCGTCGCCCTCAAGCTGATCCGCGCCGAACTCGCCGAGGACCAGGAGTTCCGCACCCGCTTCGCCCGCGAGATCGCCGCCGCCTCCAGGATCCGGGGCGGCTGCACCGCCCGGGTCGTCGGCTCCGACATCGAGGCCGACCGCCCCTGGCTCGCCACCGCGTACGTCCCCGGGCCCTCCCTCTACAAGCGGGTCGGCGACGAAGGACCGCTCGGCTGGCCCGAGGCCGCCCGGATCGGGGCCGCGCTGGCCGACGGGCTGGTCAAGGTGCACGAGGCCGGGGTCGTCCACCGCGACCTCAAGCCCTCCAACATCCTGCTCTCCCCGCGCGGGCCGCGGATCATCGACTTCGGCATCGCCTGGTCGCGCGGCGCCAGCACCCTCACCCACGTCGGCACCGCGGTCGGCTCCCCCGGCTTCCTCGCGCCCGAACAGGTTCGCGGCGTCGCCGTCACCCCGGCCACCGACGTCTTCGCCTTCGGTGCCACCCTCGCCTACGCGCTCACCGGCGACACCCCCTTCGGCTCCGGGGCCTCCTCCGAAGTGATGCTGTACCGGGTCGTCCACGAGGAACCCGACCTCTCCGCCGTCCCCCCGCAGCTCGCCCCGCTCATCCGGGCCTGCCTCGCCAAGGAACCCGCCGAACGGCCCGGCGCCGCCGCCCTCCACGAGCGGCTCAGCGAACTGGCCGCCCGCGGCGCGGCCACCGCAGGCGGCGGGCGCGGCACCCGTCGAGGGGCCGCCCCGGCGGCAGCGCCCGTCGAACCGGCCGACGCCCCGCAGGCACCCCAGCAGGAGGGCGGGCGGCAGGGCGTACCGGCCCCGGGGCGCTCGCCCGAGCCCGCCGCACCCTCGCCTCGGGCCCGCGCGGCGGCCGGCCGGGCGGGCGGGCAGCCGGCCGGAGCGTCCGCACGGCGCCCGCACGGCGCGCCGCTCCCCCGCCCCGAGGCCACGCCCGTCACCCGTCCGCTGCGGGAGCGCCCGCACACTCCGCCGCCGGCCAGACCCCGGCCCCGGGACCGGCAGCACACCCCGGCGCCCGGGGGGCGACCGGGCACCGCGCGGCAGCGGCTGCTGCGGCAGCGGCTGGTCGTCTTCGTCACCGTGACGATCGGCGTCGCGCTCGCCATCGCGGCGGCGCAGGGCTGCGAGAACCGGAGCAACCAAGGCGCACGACCGGCGGTCGGCCAGACCGCCACGGCCGGCCCCCGGGGCGGCGAACAGGCGGTGCCCGGGACCTCGGTGGACGTCGCACCGCAGGCCACGGCGACACCGCTCCCGGCCGCCGCGCGCGGCACGGGGGACAGTGCGTTGGCGCCCGCGCAGGGGCCCGGGCCCGTGGTCGACTGGCCCAACCACAGCTATCCCGACGGGGCGGGCGGGCCGGCCGTCAACCTGAAGGACGGCCGTTCGGTCGGCGGCGGGCCCCAGGTCGCGCTGAGCGCGGTGCTGCCGGCCCGGTACAAGGGCCAGCCGGCCGCGGTGGTCGTGCTGCGGCGAGCCGAGGGAACGGCTCCGGTCGACCTCGTCCAGCTCTACACCTTCGCCGGGGACAACCCCGTGGCCACCACCTCCCGCACCTCGACCGCCGACCCGCAGGCCACGGCCACCTGGCGCCTCGACGGCAGCGCGGTCGTCCGGGAAGAACGCGTGGCCGCCACCGGCGCGGTCATCTCCACCCGCTACACCGTGCGCGGCGACGGCACCCTCGACGAGTCCTGGCCCGGCGCCGGCGCGTCCGGCGGCACCGGCCTCACCACCCCTCCCCCGGCCGCCGCACCGGCACCGCCGACCGCCCCGGCGGGCTGAGCGCGGGGACTCGGGCGGCGTTGCGTGGCTGGGGTGGGGGGTTCCGGCTGACGGAGCGATGGGGGTTGGGCGGCGCGCGCAGGAAGTCGGACGGGCCGACTTCCCGTGCTGCGCGGAGAAAGCCGGTGGTGCGGGGGCAGGTGGGCGGGCTTACGGCCGTGAGAACGCGGTGCCGCGGCAGGCGCGAGTTGCAGGGGCAGCAGCAGGAGGCCGGGCGGGCCGGAGTTCCGCGTGCGCGGGTTGCGAGGGAGGTCAGGGGGTGGTGACGGCGTAGAAGGCTACAGCGGCGGCGGCGCCTACGTTGAGGGAGTCGATGCCGTGGGCCATGGGGATGCGGACGGGGTGGTGGGCGGCGGCGATGGCTCGGGGGGTGAGGCCGTCGCCCTCGGCGCCGAGGAGGAGGGCGGTCTTGGGGAGGGTGTGGGGGGCGAGGGTTGCGAGGTCGACGGCGGTGTCGGCGGGGGTGAGGGCGAGGAGGGTGAAGCCGGCGTCGCGGACGGTGTCGAGGGCGGCGGGCCAGGGGTCGAGGCGGGCGTAGGGGACCGCGAAGACGGCGCCCATGGAGACCTTGACGGCGCGGCGGTAGAGCGGGTCGGCGCAGTCGGGTGAGAGCAGGACGGCGTCCATGCCGAGGGCGGCGGCGCTGCGGAAGATCGCGCCGAGGTTGGTGTGGTCGACCAGGCCCTCCAGGACGGCGACCCGGCGGGCTCCGGTGAGCAGGTCGGTGGCGTCCGGCAGGGGCTTGCGCTCCATCGAGGCGAGGGCGCCGCGGTGGACGTGGTAGCCGGTGACGGCCTCGGCGAGCCCGGGTTCGACCACGTGGACGGGGGCGTCGGCCTCGCTGATGACATCGGCCATCACGTCGAGCCACTTGGCGGTCAGCAGCATCGACCGCATCCGGTAGCCGGCCGAGAGGGCACGGCGGATGACCTTCTCCCCCTCGGCGATGAACAGGCCCTCGGCGGGTTCGCGGCGGCGGCGCAGTTCGACGTCGGTGAGGCCGGTGTAGTCGGCGAGGCGGGGGTCGGCCGGGTCGGTGATGGTGCTGGGTTCGGACACCCTGCGATCTTGCCAAGCCGGGGCGGGGAAGGCCAAACGGCGGAACGGGCGGGGTGGTCCCGGACTAGTCTGAGTGTAAACATGGCCGTATGGCCCGAAATCCGGGCCGATCCTGGGCTCCGTCGGCCTCTGGTGCCACCGGCGACGCCGGTTCCTCCGGTGGGCGCCCACACGGTCGGCAACAACTGCCCCGCGCGAAGCGGCCGCAACCGGCACGGCACCGGTCTGTGGCCGGGCAGGTGTTCGCGCTGCAGATCCTGATCGTGCTGCTGCTGGTGGTGGGGGCCGGGGTGGCGCTGGTGGTGCAGTCGCGCAACGACGCCGACCACGAGGCGCGCAACCGGTCGGTGGCGGTCGCCCAGTCCTTCGCCAACTCGCCGGGCATGGTGGCCGCGCTGCGCTCCCCCGACCCGACCGCGATCCTCCAGCCGAAGGCGCAGTCCGCGCGGATCGCCACCGGCGTGGACTTCATCGTCGTGCTCAACAACCAGGGCATCCGGTACACCCACCCCAACCCGGCCCGGATCGGCCATAAGTTCATCGGCACCTACGAGCCCGCGCTGCACGGCCAGGTGGTGACCGAGCACCTCACCGGCACGCTCGGACCGCTGGTCCAGGCGGTGGTCCCGGTGTACGCGCCGGACGGCTCAGTGGCCGGGATGGTCTCGGCCGGGGTCACCCTGAGCAAGGTCTCCACCGCGAGCGAGCGCCAGCTGCCGGTGGTGCTGGGCGCGGCGGCGGGCGCGATAGGACTGGCGACGCTGGGGACCGCCCTGATCAGCCGCCGGCTGCGGCGGCAGACCCACGGATTGGGCCCGGTCGAGATGACCCGGATGTACGAGCACCACGCTGCGGTGCTGCACGCGGTGCGCGAGGGCGTGATGATCGTCGGCGGGGACGGGCGGCTGCTGCTCTGCAACGACGAGGCGCGCCGGCTGCTGGACCTGCCGCCGGACGCCGAGGGCCGCCCGGTGACCGACCTGGGCCTGGAGCCCGCACCACTGGAGCTGCTGACCGCCGACCGTCCGGTGAGCGACGAGGTGGTGCTGGCCGGCGAGCGGCTGCTGGCGGTGAACGTACGGCTGACCGACCAGGCCGGCGGCCCGCCCGGCTGCGTCGCCACGCTGCGCGACTCCACCGAGCTGATGGCGCTGACCGGGCGGGCCGAGGGCGCGCAGCGGCGGCTGCGGCTGCTGTACGACGCGGGGGTGACGGTGGGCAGTTCGCTGGACGTGACCCGGACGGCGGAGGAGCTGGCGCAGGTCGCGGTGCCGCGGTTCGCGGACTTCGTCACGGTGGACCTCGCCGAGCAGGTGCTGGCCGGTGAGGAGCCGCCGCCGGTCGGCTCGCTGGACCGGGTGCGCCGTACCGCGCTCGCCGGGACCGCGGACGACGCGCCGTTCCACCCGGTGGGCACCGTGCTGGACGTGGTCCCGGCCACCCCACTGGCCGGGGCGCTGCACAGCGGCGTGCCCGGCCTGGAACCGCGGCTCGCGGAGGCGCAGGGCTGGCGGGAGCAGGACCCGGAGCAGTCGGCCCAGGCGTTGGCGTACGGGGTGCACTCGCTGGTGCGGGTGCCGCTGCGGGCCCGCGGGGCGCTGCTGGGGGTGGCCCGGTTCTGGCGGGCGGAGCGGCCGGAGCCGTTCGATCCGGAGGACCTGAAGCTGGCCGAGGAGCTGGTGGCGCACGCGGCGGTGTGCATCGACAACGCCCGCCGGTACACCCGTGAGCACGCGATGGCGGTGACCCTGCAACACAGCCTGCTGCCGCGCAGCCTGCCGGACCAGGACGCGCTGGAGGTGGCGCACCGCTACCTGCCGGCCCAGGCCGGGGTGGGCGGGGACTGGTTCGACGTGATCCCGCTGCCGGGCGCGCGAGTGGCGCTGGTGGTCGGCGACGTGGTCGGCCACGGGCTGCACGCGGCGGCGACGATGGGACGGCTGCGGACCGCGATCCACAACTTCTCCACCCTCGACCTGCCGCCGGACGAGCTGCTGGGGCACCTGGACGAGCTGGTGAACCGGATCGACCAGGAGGAGGCCGGCGGCGCCGAGAACGCCGGCCTGACCGGGGCGACCTGCCTGTACGCGATCTACGACCCGGTGTCGCGGCGCTGCACGCTGGCCGGTGCCGGGCACCCGCCGCCGGCCGTGGTGGACCCGCAGGGCCGGGTGACCTTCCCGGAGCTGCCGATCGGGCCGCCGCTGGGGCTGGCGGTGCTGCCGTTCGAGACCGTCGAGCTGGAGCTGGCCGAGGGCAGCCGGCTGGTGCTGTACACGGACGGGCTGGTGGAGGACCGCGAGCGGGACATCGACGAGGGCCTGCAGCTGTTGCGCGCGGCGCTGGGCGGGCCGGCGCGGACGCCCGAGCAGACCTGCGCGGACGTGCTCGGGGCGATGCTGCCGGCGCATCCGCAGGACGACATCGCGCTACTGGTCGCGGAGACCAGGGTGCTGGCGCCGGACCGGGTCGCCCAGTGGGACGTGCCCGCCGAACCGGCGGCGGTGGGGGCGGTGCGGGCGCAGGTGGCGCGGCGGCTCGCGGACTGGGGGCTGGAGGAGGCCGCGTTCGTCACCGAGCTGATCCTGAGCGAGCTGGTGACCAACGCGATCCGGTACGGCTCCGGGCCGATCCGGGTGCGGCTGCTCCGCGACCGCACGCTGATCTGCGAGGTGTCGGACGGCAGCAGCACCTCGCCGCACCTGCGGTACGCGGCGACCGAGGACGAGGGCGGGCGCGGGCTGTTCCTGGTCGCCCAGTTCGCGGACCGCTGGGGGACGCGCTACACGGAGACCGGGAAGGTCATCTGGACGGAGCAGCCGCTGGAGTAGCCGCGGGGGGGGGGGGGGGGTGTGGCGGCCCACGGGACCAGCAGGCCGCGGCGCCACCCGCCGCAACCCCCCCCCCCACCGACAAAAACACCACAAAAAA